>JBBRGB010000084.1:0-13197 GCA_038241095.1 Phycisphaerales bacterium | reverse complement strand
CCACGTAAACCAGCTTCCTTTGAGGCGATGGTTCTGACGGCGTCCTGCGTGATGGGCACGCTTGCTTGGAGTTCGCTCGTCTTGGCTCAGGAACAAAAGCCCGAGCCGATGCAAGACCTGCCCACGACCACCGATCGTCCGATGCACGACGCCTCGGCCACCAAGGACACCACGCCACCGCCGGCGCAGGAACCCCGCGCCCTGCCCGATGGCATGACCCTCGATGACGTGCTGGATCATTCCGCCAAGACGCCACCCAAGGACTTTCCCAACCCCATCTTCGATGACCGTGTGTTCGTCTTTAATTTCATCGATCAGTTGGAGTACCGCATCGCGCCTGATGACAGCGCCAACCGCTTGGGGTGGGACGCCTACGGCTGGATTGGGCCCGACCTCAACAAGTTCTGGTGGAAGAGCGAGGGCGAAGCGGTGTTCGAAGGGCCGATGCAAGGCGAGAGCGAAACGGAGCTGCTCTACTCCCGCCTGCTGACGCCGTTCTGGAGTTTTCAAGCTGGCGTGCGTTACGCCAACGAATGGACCGGTCACGACTACGACGACACTTGGTCGGGCGTCATCGCCTTGGAAGGACTGGCCCCGTACAAGTTCGAGTTGGCGCCTTCGCTCTACATCTCACAGCATGGCGATGTGTCGTTTAATCTCGAAGCGGAATACGACTTTCGCATCACCCAGCGACTGGTGTTGCAGCCTCGGGCCGACGTGACCTTGTACGCCCAAGACATCGAAAACAAGAACATCGGCGTGGGGCTAAGTGACATGAAGCTCGATCTGCGTCTGCGTTATGAAATCAAACGTGAGTTGGCGCCTTACATCGGCGTGCGCTATCAATTCAAGGTCGGAGAAACCCGCGCCATGGCGCTCAACGCCGGCGAAGACCGGGAACAACTTTACTTCCTCGTCGGCGTGAGGTTGGCGTTTTAGACCGGCCCGAAGGCAGGACAGCCACATCGCCCACATGATGGCGGCAATCGGTCAAGGAGTTGACGCGAAGATGCAAAAAGAGGGGTCGTTTAAAGACTCCGCAGACGCAAGGTTTGGCCCGGCCGACTGGTGAAGTCAACGATGCCTTGTCCCGATGAGAGTTTCGCCACCACTGTGCCATCGGTATCCAAGAGCGACCCGGTGAAACCTTCGGGCAGGCGCAATCGCTGCGGCGCGGCGCGGTCGGCGGTGAAGGCCGCTTCGACGAGCTTCCCCTCACGCCAGGTCATTTCGACACTCAACCCCGTGCGTGTACGCAGGCCGGCGACATGGCCTTGGTGCCAAGCCGCGGGCAGGGCGGGCAGCAGGTGGACTTCATCGTCGTGACTTTGCAGGAGCATCTCGGCGATACCGGCACAACCGCCGAAGTTGCCGTCGATCTGGAAGGGCGGGTGGTCGTCGAGCAGGCTGGGGAGGGTGGAATGGCGCAGGAGTTTCATGATCGCGCCGTGGGCTTTTTCGGCGTCCAGCAGGCGTGCGTAAAAGTTGATGAGCCAGGCGGCGCTCCAGCCGGTGTGGCCGCCACCGTGTGAAAGGCGATGCTCCAGCACCTTGCGGCAAGCGTCGGCCAATTCCGGCGTTTTTCGCGGTGAAATCTGCTCGCCGGGATGCAGACCAAAGAGCGGCGACACGTGGCGATGGCCCGGTTCGGGTTCTTCGTACGGCAGCGACCATTCCTGCAAGCGTCCGTCCGGGCCGATGGTGTTGGGCGGAAGCTTGGGCAGGGCTTGGGCGATGCGTTGGAGAATCTTCGCTTGGCTGTCGTCACCGGTCTGGCTGATCGCCAGCGCCTTGGCCGCCGCCAGGGTGTGGGTGAACAGTTCGCGGATGATCTGGCTGTCCATCGTGGGGGCCATGCAGAGCTTGCCCACCTCGCCGTTGGGCAGACGGTAGCGGTTTTCCGGCGAAACGGAAGGCCCGCTCAAGAGCAGGCCGCGCTCGTCCTGGATCAGGTAATCCAGGAAGAAAACCGCGGCGTCGCGCAGCACGGGGTACATGCGGCCCAAGAAGGCTTTATCGCCGGTGAAGCGGTAATGCTCCCAGATGTGATCGCAGAGCCAGGCCCCGCCCGTGGGCCAGAGTCCGCAGCCGGCGCTATCGCCGGGGACGGAGAAGCCCCAGGGGTCGGAAATGTGGTGTGCCACCCAGCCCCCGCAGCCGTAGTGAATCCGGGAGGTGCGCTGGCCTTCCTCGACTAGGCGCAGCATCCAGTCAAAGAGCGGTTCCTGGCATTCGTCCAAGGCCGCGACCCCTGCGGGCCAGTAGTTCATTTGCAGGTTGATGTTGATGTGGAAGTCACTGTCCCAAGGCGGTGTCAGGCCAGTGGCCCAGATGCCTTGCAGGTTGGCCGGCAGCCCGCCGGGACAGGAGGAACTGATGAGCAGGTAGCGACCGAAGTGGAAATAGAGGGCGATCAAGTCCGGGTCGTCGTGACCCTGTTTGACCCGCGCCAGCCGCTCGTTGGTGGGCAGGGCGAGCGTGGCGTCATCTGTGCCGGCCAATCGCAGACTCACGCGGTCAAAGAGTTTTCGATGTGACGCCAAGTGATCGGCCCGAACTTGCTCGTAGCCTTTCTCAACCGTTGCCGTCATGTGCGCTTTGGCAAGCGTGGCCGGATCTTCACCGTGAAAGTCGGTGCCACAAGTCAGGTAGATCGTGGCGCTGTCGGCCTCGAGAACCGTGAGGCGATCCCCGGTGGCCTCAACGCGGCCGCCTTGGGCTTCAATTCGCAACAGGGCGACGAACTTCGTTCCCGCCGCCCCCGCCTGGCCCACAAGTTGGAGTGTGCGCTCATCGACGAGCGAAGCGCGGGCGTCAGCCTCCCGCGCCAGCACGCCGTAAAACGTCACAGCCCCGGCTTGATCGGCGCTGACCTTGATGACCAGGGCCTCGCCCCCCGAAGCGGCGAAAACTTCGCGATTGAAGGTCACACCATCAAGTTTGTAGCTGACCGTGGCGGTGGCGGTGGCCAGGTCCAAGGCGCGGCGAAAGTCGGTGATCTGCCGCCCGCCGGTGTCGGGGAAGACCAGTTCGAGTCCACCGAGTTCCTGGTACGGCTCGAGCCGGGAGGGTGCCCCCATCAGCGTGCGATCCGCCAGGAACTCCGCCTCGGCGGGCTTGCCCTCGGCCAGAAGTCGCCGCACTTTGGGTAGATTCGCCAAGGCATCGGGATTGTTGCGCTCGCCGGGCTGTCGTGCCCAGATGGTTTCCTCGTTCAACCACAGCCGCTCATGGGTCGTCCGTCCCGACACCATCGCCCCCAAGCGTCCATTACCCACGGGCATGGCGTCATTCCAATGCCACCCGGGCTGGTGGTACCAGAGTTCAAGGGAGGAGGGCGCGGAAGTCGAGATGGTGTTCATGGGGCGATATGCTACCGCTTTTGTGTTGCGACTCGGCACGATTCATCCAACCCTTAGGCTGATTCAAAATCCAATCTTGAATCAGCCTACGAGAATGCCCCATGAACCCCATCGATCAACTGACTTGGGCGGTGCTGCTGGGGCGGTGGGTGGACTTTGCCCGCGGGGCGGTGGCGTTGCCCGACGAGGGCGAAAGCGGGCGAGTCAAGGCTTCGGTTGCCGATGCCATCATGTTGCAGGCGGTCTGGTTTGCCTTGGGGCAGGTGGACGAACTGCCGGGGGATCAACGGGCCTTGGGGTTGGATCGGGCCGCGGTGCTGATCGAGAAGCATGAGACGGCGCTGCGCGATCGTTGGCGTGACGAACCATTGCCTGCGGCGATGGAGGAACTGTTGGCCGAAGCCCGCGAAGCTTTTCGCCAAGCCGAGGAAACCTGTGCGGCCCGGCGTGGCGGCGATGAACCAACCGCAGCGGGCGATATCATGGGGCCATGACTTTCGCCGTGGTGCAGCGTGAACTGACGGCCCCGAATGCCGAGCAACTCATCGCGGCCTTCCGCGCTTCGCCTTCGATTGTCGATCACGATGCCCGCCGGACGGTTCGCCGTCGCTTCGGCATCTTGGCGGAGAATCTCAGTGCGACCGAGGCTCGGAATGTCGCCGGGACGCTCGACGGGCTGGGCGTGCCGGCCGCCGCGGTGGACATGGACGAGTTGCCGGCGCTGCCTGCGGCTCGGAGTTTCAAGCGTGTCGATCCCGTGGATGAGGCGTTGACCTTTTACGATGCCTTGGGGCGACCGCAGCCGCTGGCTTGGGAGCGGGTGGTGCTGGTAGCCGCGGGCCAAATCGCCAACATCCGCGTCGAGCGCACCGCACGCATCATTTCCATGCAGTCGAGCCACGACTTTGAAGCCGATGTGGTGTACGAGCATCGCCATGTCGAAGAGCACGATGTGGCGCTGGAACTGGTTCTGGAAAATCCGTCGCAGCGCTGGCGTGCCACGGCCGACGCGTTGCTGTTTAACTACCTTGGCCCGCGACGACAAGCGCGACGATTCGACAACTTCCCCCTGCTGGTGGCCGACATTCTGCAACGCGCCCCGCGGGCGGCGATCAATCGCGGTTGCGCCAGCCTCGGCGGAGGCGAAGCCGACCCCCTGCGACACATCACCCCTTACGCCAGCCGCCAGGACTTTGAAAAGGAACTGGTCTGGCTGCTGTGGTGGAGCGGGCGGGGGACGCAAGGCCAAGGCGGGTAAACTGTGAAATGTCCAGTTGGCGCGGGGCGGACGACGACCCCGGCCCGTCAATGAATGACGATCAACCAACTCAGCAAGGAAGCCGACGATGAAGGTCATGGTGTTGGCCGGCGGGCCTGACCGCGAACGCGAAGTGAGTCTTCAGTCCGGCGACACCATCGCCCGTGGCCTGCTTGGCGCGGGGCATGACGTGCTCTCGCGTGATGTGCTGCCCGATGATCTTTCGGCGCTCGATGAGTTTGCCCGCTGGGGGGGCGAGGTGGTTTTTCCCGCGTTGCACGGCGCTTGGGGTGAGGGCGGCCCGCTGCAACGGATTCTTGAAGAGCGGGGGTTGAGGTTTGTCGGTTGCGGTTCGCAGGCCGCGGCATTGTGCATGGACAAAGCCGCGACCAAGGCCCGGTTGCTGGAACGTGGCTTGCCCACGCCAGCTTCGGAAGTTTTGCGACGCGGCGAAACCCCCACGCTGCGCCCGCCGGTGGTGGTCAAACCCGTGGATGAGGGCAGCAGCATCGACGTGGCCGTCTGTCGTGATGAGGCGACGCTGGCGGCAAAACTCGAAGACTTTTTCACCCGCAACAAGAGGCTGCTGGTCGAGCAGTACATCCGCGGGCAGGAACTGGCGCTGGGCGTCATCGGTTTTGATCCCGCCGAAACGTCTGAAAATATTTCACCTTCCGCCCCCTTCGCTCTGCCCCCCATCCAGATCGTCCCCGCCACCGAGTTTTACGATTACGAAGCCAAGTATCTGCGTGATGACACGCAATATCTCTTTGACTTTGGCGCGACGCGGGAAACGCTGGCGATGTTGACACGACTGGCCAGCGATGCCTTTGTCGCCTTGGAGTGCCGGCACCTTTCGCGCATCGATGTTTTTCTCGATGAGCAAGGCCAAGCTTGGATCATCGAGGTCAACACCTTGCCGGGCTTCACTTCGCATTCGCTCTTGCCCAAGGCCGCGGCCCGCGCCGGTGTGCCCTTGGCGACGCTGGTGGATCGGTTGGCGCGGTTGGCGTAATGGGGGAGATGTTTTTGGGGGCGACCCTCCGCTGCGCTGCGGGGCTAAACAGCGTTACACTTGGGGCATGATCGCGCCGCTTCCCTATCGCATTGCCGTGTTGTGTTACCTCTTTGACAGCGAGGGGCGGGTGCTGTTGCTCCATCGTCGCAAGCCGCCCAACCGCGACCTTTTTTCACCCATCGGCGGCAAACTCGAACAGGCCATCGGCGAAAGTCCCACCACCTGTGCGGTGCGGGAAATCCAAGAGGAAACGGGCCTGACCGTCACGCCGTCCGACCTGCATCTGACGGGCATCATTTCCGAGGCCGGCTTCGGCGACGAGTGTCATTGGCTGATGTTTCTCTACGAACTGATCCGGCCGGTGGAGGTCACCCGCACCACCTTTGACGAAGGTCGGCTGGAGTGGCATCGCTGCGAGGATGTGCCCAAGCTGGCGATTCCGCAAACGGATCGGGAGGCAATTTGGCCGCTCTTCTGGCGCTATCGCGGCCGCTTTTTCGCCGCCCACCTCGACTGCCACGGTGGACGACTGGCCTGCGAGATTCAACAGCCCGCCGCCGCCGCCGGCCCGCTGACCCTCGGCTCCGAAACCGCGCTTGCCCATGGGAAGCCCGCCCCATGATCCGCATCCTGGGCATCGATCCCGGTCTGCAAACCACCGGTTACGGCGTCGTGGAACTGCGCGACGGCGCCATCGAGCCGACGCTGGTGGAGGCCGGGGTCATTCGCCTATCACCCAAACTGCCGGTGGAAGAGCGGCTGGGGCAGCTTCACGCCGACCTGTGCGAAGTGATGGATCAACTCCAGCCCACGGGCATGGCGGTGGAAAAACTTTACGCCCATTACAAGCATCCCCGCACGGCGATTCTCATGGCCCATGCCCGCGGGGTAATCCTGCTCTGCGCCCAGTCACGGGGCCTGACCATCGAGCACCTGGCGTCCACGGCCGTCAAGAAGGCCATCACCGGCCACGGCCACGCCTCCAAGGAGCAGATTCAGCGGGCGGTGCAGTCGCAATGCCGTTTGGCGGAACTGCCCAGCCCGCCGGATGTCGCCGACGCCATCGCCATCGCGTTGACCCACGCCCGCCGCATCGCCTTGGCGGCGTTGTGATTGCTGTCAGAGCCTTGGGGCGTAAGCCCCCGGTCGATGGCGCAAGGGCGCAATAGCGAGCGGTGACGTTCGTCCGGGGCTTACGCCCCTCGGCTCCGTCGAAACCCACGGTTCTCACGATCACCCCGGCCCCTTTGTGGCAAAACATTTCGATTGGCCGATAATAGCCCCACCTATGGATGCATTTGTCATACACGGCGGCAAGCGGCTTCGCGGGCGGGTCCGCGTTCACGGTTCCAAAAACGCCGCCTTGCCTCTCATGGCGGCGGCTCTGCTCACTGATGAGCCGGTCATTCTCCGCGACATTCCCGACCTCTCGGACATCCGCAACATGTGCCGGTTGCTCGAAAGCCTGGGCTGCGTCTGCGAGTGGTCCAAGGACGAGGTGGGCTTAAACGTCCTGCGACTCCACGCCAAGGATGACAGCAAGGTGCTGGCGCATTACGACATCGTGCGCACCATGCGGGCTGGCATCTGCGTGCTGGGGCCGCTGATCGCGGCGCGGGGCAAGGCCAAAGTCTCGATGCCCGGCGGGTGCGCCATCGGTGATCGGCCCGTCGATCTGCACCTTCGCGGTCTGCGGGGCATGGGCGCGGGCATCACCCTCGAAGAAGGCTACATCGTCGCCGAAGCGCCCGGCGGGCGACGCGGGCAACTCCACGGCGGGCGGGTCTTCATGGGCGGGCCGTTCGGCTCCACCGTGCTGGGCACCGACAATATTCTCTGTGCCGCGGTGCTGGCCGACGGCGTCACCGTCATCGAGTGTGCCGCCTGCGAGCCGGAGGTGGTGGACCTGGCGGAAATGCTCATTGCAATGGGAGCCAAGATTCACGGCGCGGGCGGGCCACGCATGGTCGTCGAAGGCGTCGAGAAACTCCGCGGCGTGGATTACACCGTCATGGCCGACCGCATCGAGGCCGGGACGTACCTCATGGCCAGCGCCATCACCAACGGTGAAATCACGCTGGAAAACTGCCCCACCGACGCGCTGACCGCGGTGCTGGACCGCCTGGCGGAAGTGGGCGTCGAGGTTGAGGATGTTGACACGGGTGGCAGTGGAGGGGCATCGGCGCCAAAGCAAAGCCTGACCGCCACCACCGCTTTGATGGACAACCGTCTGCGGCAAACCGTCCGCGTCAGTGCCGCCCGTCGCCTGCAGCCCGTGCAGGTCGTCACCCAGCCCCACCCCGGTTTTCCCACTGATCTTCAGGCGCAGATCATGGCGCTCTTGTGCTTGGCGGATGGCAACAGCGTGGTGACGGAAAAAATCTTCCCCGACCGCTTCATGCACGTGGCCGAGTTGCTCCGCATGGGCGGCAGCCTCATCCGCAACGGTGCCAGCGTGCTGGTCACAGGCGTTAACCGCATGGTCGGCGCGCCGGTCATGGCCAGCGACCTCCGCGCCTCGGCGGGCCTGGTGCTGGCGGGTCTGGCGGCCAAGGGCGTCACCACCGTCAACCGCGTCTATCACTTGGACCGCGGGTATGAACGCATGGAACTGACGCTTCAAGCATTGGGCGCGGATATTCAGCGCGTTGATGACAAGGGAAGCTGACGACCGTTCATATTCCCGCAAGCCCACGGATGCCGTCGCTCTGGACGGCTTCTGTGGGATCGGTCACCACTGTCATCCCAAGACGATCCCACGGAAGAGCCGCCCAAAGCGGCGTCTCATCCGTGGGCTTGAGAGCCTCTCCATCTTTTCCGCAAACGTATCCATCCCTTGGGTTGGTAAACTTCCATCATGAGCAACCAACTCGACCCCGGCCTCCTCGCCAGCCTTGTCTGCCCCCTTACACGCTCGCCTCTCAAACTTGAGGGCGATGAGCTGGTCGCCACCGTCGGCGGGCTTCGCTACCCCATCCGCGAAGGCATCCCCGTCATGCTCATCGAGGAGGCCAAGCTCCCGCGGGGTGTCGCCAGTCTCGACGAGTTCAAACTCAAGTTCGCCGATGTGATTCCGAAGTTGATGTGATTCATTTCCGACACAGCCGCCGCGAATCCTTGACTTCGTCTCCGGCCGCGCTAGAGTACGTCATCGGCCCGGGATGTCTTTTGACGATGACGGATTGAGGGGGGACAACATGCCGGCGCGGGCTTGCGCCGGGAGGTGCCCCATGAACAATCTGGAACCCCTGATTCAAAGCGCCAAACGCCACTTTCGCCAAGTTTGCGCCACGCACGGCCACAGCCCGCACCCGGCGGTGCCCTTGGGTGAAGCTTGCCCCGCCATGTGGATGCTGCGCGATCTCCTGACGCTGTTGCAAGAGCGGCACGATCAGCCCGCGACCCAGTTGGCGCCCCACATCCGACGCATCCTCAACGAGCAGACCTTCATCGATGAGAACGGCGACGGCATCATGGACGAACACGCCCGCCTCGATACGGAGCGGCAAGTTCGCTTGACCGTCGATGTGCTCGAACGTGTCCGGCTGGAAGCCTTGGAGCATGGCGTCTGGTCCATCCAAACCGTCGCACCCATGACCCAGCAATGCGCGGGTTGATTCCCACGCCGTGCCATGCCCCTTTTCACCATGACCCGCCAGCGCGTCCCCAAAGGTCCTTCGCCTGCATGCCTCACGGCTGGAGTGTTTTGACGCCTTCACCCGGCGAATAGCCTTGCGGGTCGCTGGCCTGCAACTCATGGGGCACGGGTTGGATATCGTTGAGCAACGGGTCGCGGGTGCGTTTCATCCAAGCGTCGAGCCGGTGCCGCATATCCGTCAGCGTCGCTTCATGGACGGGGTTGTTCACGAGGTTGCGGGCCTCGTTGGGGTCGTAAACAAGGTCGAATAACTGCTCGCGGGGCGTGGGGCGATCCTTCCAGCCATGCTCAAACCAATGGGTCTTGCTGGGCGAATTGTCGCAGTTGGGCAGCACCACATCAGGCCCATCACCCAAGCGGCGAATGTACTTGTAGCGCTGCGTTCGCACCGCCCGCTGCGGTTCATAGGCGGCGTGGTACGTCACCTCGCCGAAGATTTCATCGTTGACCTCGGCCACCTCGCCGCGAATGACGGGCATGAAGCTCTTGCCTTGGAGCCAGTTGGGTTTGTCGAGGTTCAGGAGTTCGCAGAGCGTGGGGAAGAGGTCGATGTGAGAGATCATGGCCTCGCAGGTCTTGCCGCCGTTGAAGATGGAAGCCGGGCCGGTCTTGGGGCCGCGAAGGATGAAGCTGACGCCCATGCCGTGGTCGGTCAGGGCGCATTTCATGGCCGGGAACGCCAGGCCGTGATCGGTCGTGGAGATGACCAGGGTGTTCTCCGCCAGCCCCGATTTTTCCAAGGCGTCCAAGATGCGACCGACTTGGTCGTCGAGCTTGCGGGCGCTGGTTTTGAAGGCCGCCATGTCTTGGCGAATCCCCGGCGTGTCGGGCAAGGGGTTGGGCGGTTGGCAGTAACGGGCGTCGTCACGCGGGTCGGCTTCGGGGAACTCGCGGTGGGTTTCAAAAAAGCCCATCGAAAAGAAGAACGGCTCTTGCGGTTTGGATTCCAGGAACGCCACGCCGGCGTCACACCACTGCTCGCGTTTGGGCGGTGTCAAAACTTGGTCGTAGCCGATGGTCTGGCCGTCCTTGGCCTCGTGTTGGACGCCGCACAGGGCGGTGTGGTAGCCAGCTTTTTTGAGGAAGCGCACTAGGTGCTGGTCGTAGTTATCCATGCGGAAACCCCGGTGCGCCAAGCCCAGGATGCCTGCGGAATGCGGACTCTGCCCTGAAAGCAACGCGGCCCGACTCGGTGAACAAGTGGGGGCGGCGCAGAACGTCCGGCGAAAAAGCGTGCCACTTTCCGCCAACTGCTGCAACTGCGGCGTCGGCACCGCGTAGCCATAGGGTTGGATGTATCGACCCGTGTCGTGGGAGTGAACGTAAAGGATATTAAAGGGAGGCATGGCCCCGAATATAACACCATTTCCCGTTCCCCGACCCCGGCGACAGCCGCAACAAACTCCTGCCAACCCGCGTTTTTGTGTTACGCTGATTTGACCCCACGCCGCCAATTCCTTGGCATTATCCCCCGGATCTTCCCATGCCCCCACGCCGCCCCGTCCGCGCTTTTACCTTAATCGAGCTGTTGGTGGTCATTTCCATCATCGCCCTGCTCGTCGGCATTCTGCTGCCGGTGTTGAGTCAGGTGCGCAAGCACGTCAACCGCGCCGGGTGCGGCTCCAACCTGCATCAGATCGGCCTGGCGGTGCAGATTTACGCCGACGCCTACAAGAAGGTTTACCCCGTCGCCCGTTACATGCCCGCGCCGTTTGTCACCGGTTTCCCCGGCGACCCCGGCCTGCCCGAAGCCCTGCGCGACCAGCTCGACAACCCCAACCGGGTTTACAAGTGTCCGGGTGACGATGTGGTTTTCGAGGCCACGGGCATCAGCTTCACCTACAACGCCGGGCTGGGCGGCCGACCGCTGGAACAGACTTGGATGATCACCAAGATGGGCTTCAACATCACCGAGGTGCCCGTGCTTTACGACTGCGATGGCAACAGCTTCGCCGTGACCACCGGCAGCGGCACGCTAACCACCGGCCCGTTCCACGAGCCACGCAACGTGCTTTTCGCCGACGGCCACGTCGGGGCGTTCATCCCGTAAAACCGTCGCCAATCCCCTCAGCCAAAATCAAACACAGGATCAAGCATCATGGACATGGGCAACTGGACTTGGGAAAAACGTTTGGGCGTCAGCCTGCTGGCCTTGGTGGCCATCGGGGCCGTCACCGGCGGCATCTATTACGTCTGGCTCAACACCCCGCCACCACCGCCGACGACTCCGCAGCAGGCCTTGGCGGTCATCGGCTCGGTACGCTTCGAGCACATGCCCCAGTACCGCAAGGATGAGTACCTTCAGCAAACCACCCGGCTCATGGAAACCATGACGCCCGAAGAGCGGCAAACCTTCTTCAAGGACACCCGCCAGGATGAAAACGCCCGCAAGAACATGGGCCAGGTCATGCAACAGATGATGACCCAGCGGGCCATGCAGTTCGCCAATGCCGCGCCCGAGGAGCGGTTGACGATGATCGATGCCGACATTGATCGCATGGAAGCGATGCGGGCGATGGGCGGTTGGGCGGGACGTCCGGGGGGGCCGGGCGGGGCGGGAACTGGGACTTCCGGGGACGCTAAACCGGCAAGCGAGGCCGATGGTTCAGGTGGGAAAGGTGGCCCAGGGCGTCCCGGGGAAAGTCCCGGGGGGGATGACAAGAGTCGCGCCGAGCGGATCAAGGGGCATATTTCCGAACGTATTCAGAACGGCAACCCGCAGGTCAATTCGCTTATGGGCGAATACTTCCGCGCCATTCACGAACGCCGCCTGCAACGCGGTCTGCCCGACGACATGGGCCCGCCCGGACGTCCCGGCGGCGGCGGGCGGTAACCAGCGGGTTGATTGCCGACTGGATGAAATCGAAACCGCGGATGAACGCCGATGAACGCGGATAAAAAGGAAGAAGAATTGGAACCATCAAGTTCACCAAGAATACCGAGGGCAGCTGGCAGACAGATCAATTTCCAATTCTTTTCCCCATTCGCGTTTATCCGCGTTCATCGGCGGTTCCATCTCTTTGACCAACGATAAAATGGCGGACTGCCAACCCTCAAGGCCCGTCATCGCCATGAAATCAGTCACTCCCGATTCCACCGTGGCCGCGGGCAATCCCGTGTTGCCCGTCCATGCCGCCGACCCGCATTTGGTGCTGTTGGATGGCCGCTATTGGCTCTACTGCACCGACGCCGGGGTGTACGACGGTGTCGCATCATTCGAGTCTGGGCAACCCCGCAAGACCACCCCCGGCTTCGCAGCGTGGTCCTCACGCGATCTGGTGAACTGGCAATTCGAGGGCCAAATCCTTCGCTTCGGCACCGATGTCTCTTGGGCCAAAGGCCACGACTGGGCACCGGCCATGGCCTTTCGCAACGGGCGCTATTACCTCTATTTCTGTGCCGACAGTCAGATCGGCGTGGCGGTGGGTGACTCACCCAAGGGGCCGTTCAAGGACGCGCTGGGCAAGCCGCTGATTCCCTTCCGCGATGACATGTCGGCCATCGACCCCATGCCCTTCATCGACGACGATGGCCGGGCGTTTCTCCACTTCGGGGCCGTGCCCGGCTACTGGCTCGAAGGCAAAATCAAACACATGCGCACCCACCTCTCGGTTTGGGAACTCGCCCCCGACATGGTGACGCTCATCGGCCAGGAACATCCCACCATCACCACCGCTAAGGAGCCCGGCGAAGCTTGGCACAACCTGCACCACATCGAAGCCCCGCTCTGTTTCAAACGGCAAGGCATCTATTACCTGATGTGGTCGGCGGGGCACTGCACCTCGCGCGATGAGCGTGACGCCTACCGCGTCAACGTGGCGACTTCGGATTCGCCGCTTGGGCCTTGGCGGGTGCGGGATGAATGGAACCCGGTGCTGTCGTCGCGCCGCGAGATGGATTG
>JBBRGB010000083.1:0-13588 GCA_038241095.1 Phycisphaerales bacterium | reverse complement strand
CGCCAAGCGCGTTGGACATCGCGGGCGGCGTTGGCGTTGACGCCCAGCGCGGCGCACGGCTCGAAAGCGAAGCGGCCACGCTCCGCAGCGAGATAGGCCCGCTCCAGCACCGCCAAGTCGGAAGCGGGTTGGCCTTGGGCGAAGTGCGCCAACTCGGCGGAAGGTCGGCGGGTGAGTAGGTCGCGTTCGCTGACTAGGGCCGCCCACAAGGCCGCACGTTTGAGGCAACCTCGCCGCGACGCTTCGAGCAACATGCGGCTCAATCGCGGGTGCAGCGGCAGACGCGCCATGCGTTTGCCCAACGGCGTCACAACGCCAACCGCCCCCCCCGCATCGACGGCCCCGAGCATGAGCAGCAAATCGCCGGCGCGTTGCATCGCCCTCGGAGGTGGCGGCTCGAACCAGTCGAACGCCGTCGCCTCATCCACGCCCTGCGAGCGCAGATGCAGCAGCGTTTGCGCCAAGTCCACACGCGAAACTTCGGGCGTGTCGAAGGCGGCGCGGGCGCGATGCTCGGCCTCGGGCCAGAGGCGGTGGCACGTCCCCGGCGCGGTGCGGCCGGCGCGACCGGCGCGCTGGGTGGCGGCGGCTTGGCTGATCGGCTCGATGAGCAAAACGTTGATCCCCCGCCGGGCGTCGAAGCGATGCACCCGCGCCACGCCGGAGTCGATGACGTGCCGCACGCCGGGAATCGTGATCGAAGTCTCGGCGACGTTGGTGGCCACGACGATCTTGCGATGATCGTAAAGCTTCACCGCGGCGTCCTGTTCCGCGGCGGGCAGCGAGCCGTGCAGCGGGAAGAAGGAAAGCTGTTCGTTGACGCCAGCCGTGGCGCGACGACAAGCTTCGATGGCGCGGCGAATCTCGTAGGCTCCGGGCATGAAGATCAGCACATCGCCTTGTTCGGAATCCAGCAGTTGTCGCAGCGCCGCGGCGGCTTGATCCCAGATCGGTTTGACGCCGCGCTGGGAAGCGTGGGTGATCGTCACCGGGTGCAATCGGCCACCCGTTTCCAGCGTCGGGCAATCGAGGTATTTCGCCACGGCAAGTTGGTCGAGCGTGGCGGACATGACGATGAGCCGCAGGTCGGGACGAGTGGTGGCTTGGAGCCGCTTGACGAGGCCCAGTGCGACATCGGCATCGAGGCTGCGTTCGTGGAACTCGTCGAGGATGACGGCCGCGACGTTGGGCAGGTCGGGATGGGCCTGCATGAGGCGGAGGAAAAGGCCCTCGGTGAGAAAGACGATGCGGGTGGCGTCGCTGATGGCGCGTTCGTGGCGGGTCTGGAAACCGACGGTCTGGCCGGCCACCTCGCCGCGTTCGTGGGCCACGCGCTGCCCCAGGAGACGTGCGGCGAGGCGGCGCGGTTGAAGTACGAGGATGCGTTGGCCGGCTTTATGACTTGGCGCGGTGCCGCGTGATTTGCCGCTCGCCGACTTCGCGTGAATTGGATTGTCCGCCAACCCGGCGTCAAGCAGGATTTGCGGCACCTGGGTGCTCTTGCCCGAACCGGTCGGTGCCGTGAGCACCAGTCGCGGGATTTTGCGCAGCGAGGCCACCATTTGCGAAGCGATGGCGGCGATGGGCAGTGAGGCATCCATGAACCAAGCATGGTAACGCGACGGGGGACGACTTCGAGAAGAGGTGGAGCGCGATGGCAACGGTCGGAAGACGCGGCGACAACCCCCAATCAACGCGATCACGCACGCCCCGGTTTCACGCTTGCGCAAATCTCAAGCCCCAAGCCTCAAGCCTTTCCCCCGCTAACTCAACAGCCGTTCCAGATCATCGCGCGTAAGGGATTGCAGGAGGCTTTCCTGCTGCTCGCCGATGATGGCGTCGGCGAGGTTGCGTTTCTTGTCCTGCAACTCGGCGATGCGTTGCTCGACGGTGTTTTCGCAGATCATGCGGTAGGCGAAAACGTGTTGCGTCTGGCCGATGCGATGCGCGCGGTCGATGGCCTGGTTCTCCACCGCCGGGTTCCACCACGGGTCGAGGATAAAGACATAATCCGCGGCCGTGAGATTGAGGCCCAGTCCGCCGGCCTTGAGGCTGATGAGAAACAGCGGGCAGTCCGGGTCGGTCTGGAAGCGCTGCACGCGCTGCTTGCGGTGGCGGGTCTGGCCATCGAGGTATTCGTAGCGGATGTTCTCGGCTTCGAGCCGCTTGCGCACGATGGCCAGGAACGAGGTGAACTGGCTGAAGATCAGGGCCTTGTGTCCCTCGGCCATCAGCTCGCGGACGTTTTCCAGCAAGGCTTCGAGCTTGGCGCTGGGTTCATCGACGCGCGATGGGTCGATCAAGCCGGGGTGGCAGGCCGCTTGCCGCAGTCGCAGCAGGGCTTCCAGGACGATCATGGAATTGCCGCCAGCGCCCGACAGAGCGGATCCACCCCCGGAGTTGCCCCCGGAGCCTCCACCAGTCATGCCGCCGCTTTGCGCCAGCAAGGCTCCGCGATAGTGACGCAGAAGGTCGTCGTACACCTTGCGTTGGGCCGACTCCATTTCGCAATGGATCGTCTGCTCGGTTTTCTCCGGCAGGTCGTCGAGGACTTGGCGCTTGGTTCGCCGCAGGATGAACGGCCGCAGCGAACGCCCCACCTGGGTGGCGATGTGCGTGCTGCGCATGGCGTCGCCGGCGGCGGTGCCTTGGCTTTCCAAGTCGGTCTCGTCGTCCCCTTCGCCGTTGTCGCTGATGCCCAGGCCGATATCGCCCGCTTGCGTTTGGCCGGTGGCCCGGCTTCGCGCCAAGCGCGACTCTTGGGCCGCCCACTTCACCAGGTCGCCGAAGTGGGTGGCGCTGCCCAACATGCCGGGGTTAAGAAACTCGAAGATCGACCACAGATCGCCCAGATGATTTTCCACCGGCGTGCCCGTCAGCGCCAGGCGATGCTCCGCTGTCAGTAGGCGCGAGGCTTTGGCGACCTGCGAGCCGGGGTTCTTGATGGCCTGGGCTTCGTCGAGCACCAGGTAGTGGAATGGATGCTTGCGCAGCTCTTGGATGTCGCGGCGCATCAGGCCGAAGGAGGTGACGATCAGGTCGTACTGGTCGAAGGCTTCGCGCATGGCGATGCGTTCGACGCCGTTGTAGGAAAGCACGCGCAGGCCGGGGGTGAACTTCGCGGCTTCGTCGAGCCAGTTGAAGACGACGGAGCGCGGCGCGACGACCAGCGTGGGGCGATGGGGCGGTGAAGTTTCATCTTTCGACTGGCCGTTGTTGCGATTGCGATTCGCACCGCTGCCCGTGTCATCTCCCGCGGCCTCGCGTGCCTGCCGCGCCACGGCATAGTGGTCATCGAGCATGGCCAGGACCTGAATGGTCTTGCCCAGGCCCATGTCGTCGGCGAGGATGCCGCCCATGCCGAACCAGCGTAAAAACGCCAGCCAGCCCAGTCCATCGCGTTGGTACGGCCGCAGCTCGCCGATGAAGCTCGGTGGAGCGTCCAGCGGCGCGACGCCCTCGAAGTGCCGCAAGCGTTCCCGCGCCTCGGCGAACTTCGCATCCACATCCATCAGCGCCTGCTCATCGAGCAAGGCATCAAGCAAGGCCGCCTGACTGATGCGGTAACGCAGGTGGTCGTCTTCGACTTGGCCGATGCTCCAGAGTAGGCCGTGATCCTTGAGCCACTGTTCGGGCAGCAGGCCTTGGGTGCCATCGCCGAGTGTGACCATCGACTCACCGCGGCGCAGGGCCTTGAGAATCTCGGGTAGGCCGACGGTTTGCTCGCCCTCTTGCGATTGGAACTTCACTCCGCCGTGCAACTCGAACCAGTCGATGCCACTGGTGATCGACAGGCTCGGCGCGCCAGCCTGGCGGATGTCACGACGATCGGCGGTGACCATCCAGCCGCGACGAAGCAGCGTGCCAACGACCACCGGCATGAGTTTCACCGCCAGCGTTCCGCCCAAAGTCTGCCCGTCGCCCAACGACGCTTCGGGCCGATAGCCCAAGGTCACCAGTGAGGCCAGGGCTTCCTCTTCCTTGCGCAAATCGCGGCGCAGCAGCACGCGACTTGGCGTGGCGCTCTGATCCGTAGCTCCATCTTCAACGGGTGATTGCGGCGCGTCATCATCACTGAGACGCGCGGCCTTGGTCTTGTCGTTCGTCGCTTCTACAAGTTCCGCCTCGTCCGTCGATAAATCACTCGCCACCGCCGTCGCGGGCACGAAGCGACCGGGCTGGCCCGGCACGATGCGGTAGCGGTCATAGGCAAACCACAGCCGACCCGTGAGCATCCCTTTGCCCACGCTTCGGCCCTCATCGTCATCACCACTTCCCCCTCCGGCCCCACCCGATCGCGGCGAAAACAGCTCGAAATGCGGCACCGGCTCCATGTGCCGCTCTTCACGCGCCACCCCGGCGGGCAACTCGATCTCCGGCAAGTTCGGCAGTAAATACAGCCGATCCAAAAAGCGTTCCACATCCGCCAACGGCACGCGGATCGGCTCCACATCACCCTTGTCGCGCAAGGCCTCACGAAACTGCGAGGCCCACACAAACGCATCCCGATCATCCAGCGGCGCGGCCACCCCGCCCAAAATCACCAACCCGTTTTCACCCCCCAGCATCAGCCGTGGCCGCGTCACTTCCGCCCGCTCATCACCGCGGCGAAGCTCCACCGTCACTTGCAATTCCACTGCGTCGGAGTCTTCCGATCCCACCAGCCACAACATCCACGGGCCGTGGTCATCCCACGTCAGCGCCAGCGGCTGCGTGGTGGGTTCATCGGTGAAGCTCTCGCTGTCGTCGAGGTAGCACCGCCCGGTTTCGATGAGCCGCTTAAGCATCGTTAGCCGGGCGCTGGCCAACACGCGGTAGCCGTCCATCGGGCGTTCGTAGCCGGGGTTCCAGGAAAGATTGCTTTCACCCACGGACGCGGCCCCCAACAGCAGAGCGCAGAGTTCACGATCCACCGGGTCGTAGAGTTCACCCAGCGTCCCCGGCGCGATGCGCATGCGTTTCAAGGCGCTCCACCCGGTGCGAATCGGCGTGCGCTGGAAGAGTTCCACCACCAAGCCGTTGTGCTGGCGTGAAAGCTCGGCACTGACCACGTAGCAGACTTGGCGCACGTTGGCCGCGGGGGATGTCGCCGCGCCGCCGTTACCCTCGCCTTCGACAAACAGGCTGCTCGAAGGTCGCAACAGACTCAGCCGTCCCACCCACTCCGGCTCGGCGGGCATGACATGCCGGGCCGGGCCTTGACGTCGGCGAGCTTTAGGCGGCGGAGGCGGCGCGCCGTCGGTCAACTCGACCGCCTGGGCCACGCCAGCGCCGGTCGCTTCGCCCTGCTCGGTGTCGTCGCCCCCGGTGATGCCGTTGTGCGTGATGTCCAGCAACGTCGCGTAAATGTGCTTGCAATACTGGCCACTGGCGAAATGCGGACAGGTGCAGGTCACCCGCGCCTGCCCGCCGGCCTGCGAAAGCGTCACGATGTACGTCCGCGATCCCTCGACCTCGGCACGCACTGTCTCCCCGTTCTCGGCGGACACTTGGCGCACCCGTCCCTGTTGCTGATAAAGTCGGCCTTTGTTCCGCACACTGATGTGGAACTGAGGCCCCCACGTCTGCATTAACGACATACTTGGCTCCGCCAACCACAACACCGGCCCCGCCCGCATCAGGGCCGCACCGGGCCCGGCCCCCGGCCCGGTTGGGCCGAATCGCCTAGTTTAACGCATCCTCACCAATCCACAACTTGCCCGTTGGCGGGGGGCGGACTTTGACACGCTTTTGCCGCGCGGGGCGAAACGCGGTACACTTTTTCTTCTGGCATCGCTCGGCCTGTGTGCGTGATGACGGCCCAAGGGTCTTTGTCGCCGGGTCCGGTTTCCCGATGTGTGGTCGGGACCACCGAGTTGAAATCGCCGGATTTTGGAGCGTCGAACATGGCCGCACCCACCGCCCGCCTTTACGAAGGCCTCTTCCTTCTCAACCAGAACTTCGCCGCCGATCTCCCGGCCGCCACCGAGCATGTCAAAACCATTCTCGAACGCCACCAAGCCGAGATCGTGCTGCTCAAGAAGTGGGACGACCGCAAACTGGCCTACCCCGTTCGCGGGCAGAAGCGCGGCACCTACCTGCTGGCGTTCTTCAACGCCCCGACCAACCAGATCATCGCCATCGACCGCGACTGCAACCTTTCGGAACAGGTGCAGCGGGCCTTGATCATCAAGGCCGAGCATGTGGGCGAAACCGAACTCGAAGCCGCCCGCCGCGATGAAACCGTGGCCCAGACCGAGGCCCGCCTGCGTGGCGACAGCCCGGAGAATGAGCGCGGCGAGGGCGCTGCGGAAACCACGGAAACCAAGGGTCAAGACGAAGCCCCCCGCGCGGCCAAGTCACGCAAGAATGACCTGGCGGTGAACTTGGAAGAGGCGCAGGACGCCTGAGGCTTCGACCGGCACTCCCTGCGCCGGATTCGCCCCCGAACAAAGAACCAATCCCATGCCAAACCTCAACAAGGTCATGCTCATGGGCAACCTGACGCGGGACCCCGAACTGCGTTACACGCCCAACACCAACACCGCCGTGGCCAACATCGGCTTGGCGGTCAATCGTCGCTGGCGCAACTCGCAGACCAACGAGATGCAGGAGGAGACGACCTTCGTCGATTGTGAGGCTTGGGGCCGCACCGCCGAGGTGTTGAACCAGTATCTGCGCAAAGGCCGGCCGGTGTATCTCGAAGGCCGATTGAAGTTGGATCAATGGCAGGACAAGGAAGGCCAGAACCGCTCCAAGATCAAAGTGGTCGTGGAGACCTTCGAGTTCATCGACAGCCGGGGCGGTGGCGAAGGTGGCGAAGAGGGTGGCCAAGGTGGTGGCCAAGGCGGGCCGGGCGGTGGTTCACCAGGTGGTGGTAGTGGCGGAGGACGCGGTCAAGCCGGTGGCAACTATCCGCCGCGCAACGCCCCGCAGCAACGGCAACCCGCCCCGCAGCGTCAGCAATCCGCCCCACCGCCTTACGAAGAACCTCACCAGGCCATCGACGAAAGCGACATTCCGTTCTAAACCAAACGCCCTTGACAAAGGCGTCTCATCGCAAAACAACTGATTCTCCCGCCGCGACAAAACGGCGAATGACAACAACCTGATTTTCATGCTGACGTCGTGGCCCGCAACATGTGCTTGCGGGTGCGGCGCCTAACTCACCCTCTTATCACGAGGACACCATGGCCAAGTATTTGAAAGTTCTGTTGACGGAAAATGTGGAAGGCACCGGCATTGTCGGTGACGTGGTCGATGTTCGCCCCGGCTTTGCCCGCAACTTTTTGCAGCCGCGCGGTCTGGCGACGGACCCCTCGGTGGGCAACGTCAATCGTCTGGCTTCCCGCCGGGCCGAGGCCGAAAAGGACATGAAGCTTCGCCGCGAAGCGCTCGAAGCCCTGCACGCCAAGGTCGCCAACTTCGAGCTGACACTCCAGCGGTCGGCCAACGACCAGGGCATCCTCTTTGGCAGCGTGTCACAGCACGACATCGCCGTGGGCTTGCAGGCCGAGGGCTTCCAGGTCGAAGAGCGGGCCGTGCGCATCGGCCAGCAGATCAAGCGGCTCGACAGCTACCACATCCCCATCGTGCTGGCATCGGACTTGAAGACCGAGATCAAACTCTGGGTCGTCAGCGACAAGCCCGTGGAAAAGCACGAGGATGAAGAAGACGAGCAAGCGGAAGCGCCGGACACAAATGAGCCGCGCCCAGAGTAAGCGGATCCGTCCGAAAGAGCCGCGCACGAAGTAAGTGGAGTTTTCCGCAAAAGAGCCACGCACGAAGTAAGCGGAATGATGCAACCGCTTACTGCGTGCGCGGTTCTTTTCGCCTCTGTGCGCAGCTTTTGGCCGCAACGATTATCATCCATACCCCATGGCACTGGCCTACTTCATCACCTTTTCGACCTATGGCACTTGGTTGCACGGGACGGACAAGGGAAAAGGCTCGGTGGACCGGGACCACCACACTTATCGCCAGGCATTTGTCGCGCCCGATCCCCAGCGGGTGGCGCGGGCCAAGGATGAGATGTCGCAACCACCTTATGTCTTGGACTCGGCCCGCCGTGTCGTGGTGCGGGACGCGATTGTGTCTTTGTGCCACGAGAAGCGTTGGTCCCTGCTGGCGGCCCATGTTCGCGGCAACCATGTGCATGTGGTGATAACCGCGGAGCGTGAACCAAGTCGGCTCATGAGTGATCTGAAAGCCAGGGCGTCGCGCGACCTGACCCGGGCGGGTTTTGAGTCTACCGAGCGAATCCGCTGGACTCGTCACGGCAGCACACTTCACCTCTACGACACGAATGCAGTTGAGGAAAAAATCAACTATACGCTGGACCAGCAAGGTCAACGCATGGCTTTCTACGACAGCCGCCCCCAAGAACCGCGCACGCAGTAAGCGGTTGCATCATTCCGCTTACTTCGTGCGCGGCTCTTTGCGCCAATCCTCCGCTTACTGCGTGCGCGGCTCTCTGTGCGGCTCGAATACCTATAATTCCATCGTTCAAGGAGCCGCCATGTCCCGCGCCAACATGCCGATTTTAATGTTGTTACTGACGCTGATGGGGCCTGTCGCGGCCTTGGCCGGGCCGCTGCACGAAGCGGCGCTCCACGGCAACGTGGAACGGGCCGCAGCCTTGATCAAACTGGGCGAGGATGTCAACGGCTTGGACGCGGCCCAGCGCACGCCCGCGCTACTGGCCGTGGCCGGGGGACAGGTGGAGATGGTCGAACTGCTCATCGCCAATGGTGCGAAACTGGATGCCGCCGCCGGTGAGTTGCGGGACACCGCCCTGCACATCGCCGTCGAAGCGGGCAAGGGTGAAATGGTCACTTATCTGTTGGGCAAAGGGGCCGACCCCAACGTCCGCGCCGCCGATGGCGCCACGCCGCTCTACGTCGCTACCCAAGTCAACAACAAGGGCATCGCGGCCCTGCTGCTCAAACATCCGCGGATCAATGTCAATCAACCCACCCTCGATGGTTGGACGCCGCTGCACCTGGCGGCTTTTGAGAATCACGCGGAACTGGCGGCTGTGCTGCTCGACGCCCGCGCCGACCCGGCGGCGAAAAACGCGCTAAGCGACACGCCCCTGCATCTGGCGGCCGACCGCGGCGCGACCGAGGTCGTCAAACTGCTGCTGGCCAAATCCGTGGATGTAAACCTCGCCGATGCGCTGGGCTGGACGCCCTTGCACTTGGCGATTTACAACCGTCAGCCGGAGATTGTCACGCTGTTGCTGGACAAGGGCGCTCGTCTGGATGTGCGTGGGCCGCGCGGGGTTTCCCCCATGCAACTGGCGCTGATGCGCGGCGACATGAAAGCGGCGGCGGCCTTGATCGAAAAAGGTGCCGACGCCAACGCCCGCGATGACCAAGGCGGCACACCGCTTCACGCTGCGGCGCAAAAGGGTGATGTCAAGTTGATCGAAATGTTGCTGGCGCATCGCGCCAATGTCCTTGCGATGGACAAGCAAGGCCGCATCCCCTTGCACATGGCGGCTGCGGGTGAAAGCAAGGAAGCGCTGGCGACATTGCTGGGTAAGCAGTTGAACATCGAGGTCAAGGACAAAGCCGGGCGCACGCCGCTGCACGAGGCCGCCGACGCCGGCCGCACCGCGAATCTCAAATTGCTGCTGGGGCGCAAGGCCCAGGTCAATGCCCGCGATGGCCAAGGCATGACCCCGTTGATGCTGGCGACCAAGGGCGGTCACGCCGAAACGCTCGCGGCCCTGTTGGAGGCCAAGGCCGATGTGCGCTACCCCGACCACGAGGGCAAAACCGCCCTGCACCTGGCGGCGACCGGGGGCGATGTGAAAATCATGACCGCGTTGATCAAGGCCGGGGGCGATGTCAACGCCCGCGACCGCGCCGCACGCACGCCGCTCCACGATGCCGCCGAGGCGGGCCGGCTCGATGCGGTTAAGGCCTTGGTGCAACTGGGCGCGTCATCGGCGGCCAAGGATCGCAAGGGCCTGACGCCGTTGGAATACGCCATCATCGCCAAACGACAGGACATCGCCGACGCCCTGCGATGAAACCAAGTTGATGTGAAGAGGAACGGGATGCGTCAGTTCTTGGACGCATCCGACCATTTGAGCAGTGACAACAGCATGTCCGCGTGACGTTGCGTGGAACCTTGGCGGGCGTGGATCACCCGTTGGCCTCGTTGCGCCAAGGCCGCGGCTTGGTCGGGATTCGCCAGCAGTTTCGCGGCTGATTCTCCAGGATTCTCACTGACTTCGATGCCCTCGCCAGCGCGGAAGGCATCGACAGTTTCTTGGAAGTCGCCGTGATGTGGGCCGATGATGGTGGGCTTGCCCAAGGCAATGGATTCGATGGAATCGGAGCCATGCAGGCCAAGAAAACTGCGGCCCACGATGCACACATTCGCAAGCGCGTAGGCCTTGCGCAACTCGCCCATGGTGTCGAGCAGGAAGAGACGCTTGTCATCCAACCCGCGGGCGGTGGCGTCGGTGTGTCGCGTGCGGCGCACGATGCCGGGTGCCAGGGCGGCGACTTCCTCGAAGCGTTCGGGCTTGCGAGGCACGAGCAGGAGTTGGGCGTCGGGCGGGCAGGTATCGATGAGCATCCGCTCTTCGCCGGGGCCGGTGGAGCCAGCGACGATGAGGGGCCGCTTGGGGTCGATGCCCATGGCCCGCGCCAGTTGGGCGCTGCCGGGGAATGTGGCGGGATCGGCCAGTTCGGCGGCGTCCCATTTCATGGTGTCAAAGACACGGATTTTGTCGGGTGCCACGCCCATGCCCGCGAAGCGGCCCGCGTAGGTGTCGGTCTGCACCGCGGCGACGGACAGCCGGCGGAACATCGGCGTCAGCAGCCAGGCGAAACGGCGGTAGCCGCGAAAGCTCCGCGCCGAGAGCCGCCCGTTGATGACCGCCAAGGGGATGCCGCGTTGTTGACAGAGGCGGGTGAAGTTGGGCCAGATTTCCAATTCGACCAGCGCCACCGCGTCGGGCCGCACGGCCTTGAGAAATCGGCGGACGCAGAAGCTCGGATCCAACGGATAGCGCACGACCTCATGCCGAGGTTCGTAGAGTTGGCGGGCACGCGCCAGGCCGGTGTCGGTGGTGGTGGCGATGACGATGCGCAACCCCCCCGCCGTGCGCTCGTAAAGCGTGTCCACAAGCCGGCGAATGAGGTTGATTTCCCCCACGCTCACGGCATGAATCAGCAGCGTGGGGCGATCCTTGGGCATCACCTTGGCGAAACCCAAGCGACCCGCCCATCCGGTGCGATACTTGCCCCGAAGCATGCGCCAGCCCAGCACGGGAACAACCCCGATGGAAGCCAGCGCGTAGAGAATGTCAAAGCCCGAAATCATGGGCTGGCATTGTACGTCTATGAGCGTCGGGGTATGTCCGTTCGTCCGACGATCCGCACCCATCACGCGGCGCTGCGGAAGGAAAACTCGATGGTGCCGCCCAGAGCGCGGGCGATGCGCATGAGCGTTTCAAGCGTGGGGTTGGCGTTGATGTCGTTTTCGAGCTTGGAAAGGTTGGACTTGTCGATGCCGGTGCGTTGCGACAATTCCGCCAAGGTCACGCCACGTTTTTCACGCTCGGCCTTGAGCAGTTGCATGGCGGCGAAGGTGGCCTCCATTTCATCCAGAACACGACGCGATCGCTCGGTGATTTCCGGGAGTTCTTCGGCCACCTCACGCTTGGCACGCTCAAACCGCAACCGCTCTGCATCCGTGAAGCAGCGATGCACCACATTGATCTTAGGATTCTTCATTGTGTGAATCTTTACCACTGCCGAGGCAATGTCAAGACCCGCAAGAAATACGAACGCTCAAGCTTTCACTCGCCATCGAGCACGGCGCGGGCGTGTCGCGCATACGGCCCGCGCAGGTCCGATGCGTAGGTCTCCAGAACGCGGCGACCCAAACCCCGTTCATCCCCCAGGCGGAACAAGGCCCGCGCCAGGAAAAGTTCGCGCAGCGAGTCGGTGCGCGGTTGCGTAGCGACGCGGTCGCCCACGGCCGCGATGCGCCGGGCTTCATCCACATTCGTCGTGGCGTGGCCCATCACCCCCGGCTTGCGCAGCACTTGCGCCAACACCACCGCGGCCCGATGGTCGCCCAACTTCTCCAACGCCAAGGCACAGGCGCGATGATGCGACAACGCCTGCCCGGCATCGAGCACCGACGCTTTCTCAAGAATCGCCTCCAACGCCCGCCGATCACCCGCCTGGCCCAAGGCCACGATGAATTGGTCCAGCAGGCTCAAACACCGGCCAAACTGACCCATGCCGCGATAGTCCCAGCCTTCGTCCCAGCCTTGAGCCTTCGCCACGAAATCACGCAACAAGTCGGCCCCAACCGGGTTGCCCAGCACCGCCAGCAGATGCGCCCGCATGAGGCGATGCTCAGCGTTTTCTTCACGCGCAAAAGCCTCCACCAACAGAGGCATGGCACGCTCGCCATGCGCCAAGATGGCCGACAGGTCGGCATAGTTGAACTTGCCGTCGATGCGATTCTTGCGTTGGTCAAAGGTGTCCTCCAACCGCGACCCCGCCACGACATTGGCCACTGCTTGCTTCAGCGCCTCATCCGAAAGCGGGAAGGGATCGGTGGCGTCCAGCGCCTCGGCGGGCAGGCAGCCGATTTCGACAAGACGCTCCTGAATGGGCCGCAGGTCGAGTTGACGAATGCTCTGCCCCAAGGCCGCGGCGCGGGCGGTGGCCAGGCCCACGGCATAACCCTGGTTCTGCACATCGGGCTGCATTCGCAGCACCGGCATGGCGTCGCGGTGGGCACTGATGCCCAGCCCGGTCACCACGATGCCATCCAACCCCTTGGGCAACAGCGCCCGCCAGGGAACCCACACCGTCGAATCCGTTACGCCCAACTGCTTGGCCAGGAAAAGCGGGTGCACGGTGAAGCCGTGGGTGTCGAAGTTCGACGACGCGATGTGCAAAGCGTCGGGCCAGGTGCGATGCAAAAGAATGTCCATGGGGCTGACGGTGACATCGCCGACGACCCGGCGGCGCTCGCGGGTGTCGATGAGCTGGGCGGTGTCCCAAGCGTCCTTGAACTTCTCCCGCGCGTAAATCCGCAACTGCCAGGCATCGACCACATCGTTGTCATCGGTGAACATGTAATCGGTGTTGGTGTATTTGGCGCCCAGGGCAATGTTGGAAAGCCCCGCGCCCTGCACGGCCGGTTCCTCGGCGGTGATGAACTCGCTATCCGCGCCGGCGGCGACGGCGATGTCGGCGTTGCCCGTGGCGTCCACCACGGTGTGGGCCAGCACCACCCCGCAGCCTTGCGGTGTGGCGATCACCGCGCCCACCACTCGCACTTGCCCGTTTGCGTCCTTGCGCACCACCGCGCCAACGGCCATTGAACCTTGCCAAATCGTCGTCCCGGCCTTGCGATTCTCCCGTCGCCACCACTCGGCCTTGACTTGCGGCAACCACGTGCTCTTGCTGGCCATTCCCCCCATCGCCGCCACGCCCGCATCGACCTGGGCGGTGTAACCCTCGCGGTAGCCGTGGTAATAGGCGGCGATCATCCCCAACGTGCCCACGCCACCCAAGCCAGGGAGAAACTCGGTGATGAGGGTCTTGGCACCTTGGCTGGCCGC
>JBBRGB010000082.1:0-13704 GCA_038241095.1 Phycisphaerales bacterium | reverse complement strand
GCCTTGGAGAAGGCGTCGGCCGTCACGTTGAACTTGCCCTTGCACTCGCCGGTGCCCAGGATCTTCACCGGCACGCTGGTGTCACGCAACAGACCGGCCTTGACCATCAGTTCAGGGTTGACTTCCGCGCCATCCGCAAAGCGGGACGAAAGCACGTTCAAGTTCACCACCACATATTCCACGCGGAAGTTGGCGTTGTTGAACCCACGCTTGGGGATGCGGCGGAAGAAGGACATCTGCCCGCCTTCACGGCCGGGGTGGATGGAACCCGACCAGCCCGAGCGCGAACCAGCGCCCTTGGTGCCGCGGCCGGAGGTCTTGCCGTGGCCGCTGCTGATGCCGCGACCCAGGCGTTTCTTGGCGCGGTAACGACCGGCCTTGGGAGTAATCTCATGAATCATCATGGCTGCTGTCTCCGACTGCCAAACGCCTGTTTTCGCGGCGAATGGTTTGGTCTTCTATTGTGTTGCTGCTTGCTGCTTGACTATTTCTGACATTCACTCAGGCTGCGGGTGCTGCGCTGGCCGGAGCTGCGGTTGCCGGGGTTGCCGTGGGGGCCGGGGTTGCCGGTGCCGCATCGCCAGCGGGGCCTTCCGACTGCTGGCTGCGACCACGACCGCCGCCGCTGCTGCTGCGACCACCGCCTCCGCCACTACGTCCGCCGCCGCCACGACCACGACCGCCGGAACTCTTTTGCCCGATGGTGTTGACCGGCCCGCGGTTGCGGTTGCCTTCATCGCCGCTGCTCTTGGGAGCGTAACGCTGACCCATCGCCAGCTTTTCTTCCACCACCGAGCTTTCGATGGTCACGCCGCGAAGGTTGGCGATCTCGTCCTTGTTCCGCATGGACTTCAAGCCTTCGAGCGTGGCCTTGACGAGGTTGATCTTGTTGGTCGAGCCCATCGCCTTGGTCAGAGCATCACGGACGCCGACCATTTCCAGCACCGCGCGCACCGTGCCGCCCGCGACGACACCCGTACCGGGAGCCGCGGGAATGAGGCGAACGATCGAAGCGCCGAAGCGTGCCTCGACGGGGTGGGGGAAGGTGCCGTCCTTGAGGGTGACCTTAAAGAGCTGCTTATTGGCGTCTTTCTGGGCCTTTTCGATGGCGGCGGGCACACCCGGCGCTTTGCCGTAGCCCACGCCCACCCGGCCGCGACGATCACCCACGACCACCAAGGCCGAGAAGGAGAATCGCCGACCACCCTTGACCACGGCACTGGTGCGCATGATGCCCACAGTGGTGGATTCGAGTTCTTGGCCGCCTTCAACATTTCGAGACAATGCTTCTGCCATGGTCGTTCCTGCTTGCTGATGATTCCGCCTGGCCTCGCGCTTGGCGTGGCCGACGGTCATGGATTCGTGTTAGAACTTGAGTCCGCCCTCACGCGCCGCATCGGCCAGGGCTTTGACCCGGCCATGATAGCGGAACCCGCCGCGGTCAAAGGAGACTTCGCCGATGCCCGCGCCCTTGGCCTTTTCCGCCAGGGCCGCGCCAATTTTCTTGGCCGCCGCGACGTTGCCGCCGTAGCCCACATCCTTGACATCCCGGCTGCTGGCGGCGACAAGCGTCTTGCCGTGCAGGTCGTCAATGATCTGCGCGTAAAGGTGCTTGCTGCTGCGCGACACCGAGAGTCGTGGACGCTCCGGGGTGCCGAAGATCCGCTTGCGAATGCCCACCTTGCGACGAGCAATGCGGGCGTTTTTCAACATCGTGGCTTTCATAATCAATATCCTTGCCTTGCGACGCTTGGCGTCACCTGCCGTTACTTTGCTTGAATTAAGCCCCACCGCTGGCAAACGCCTTGCCCGACTTGCGGATGATCACTTCATCGATGTACTTGATGCCCTTGCCGTTGTAAGGCTCAGGCTTACGGTGGCTGCGAATCACCGCGGCCGTCTGCCCCACCGCCTGCTTGTCGGGGCCGCTGATCTTGATCTTGTTCTGCTGCACTTCCACCTTCACGCCCGCGGGAATCATCACCACGCGGGGGTCGGCGTAACCGACGTTGAGGGTGATCTTGTTGCCCTGAACCTGGGCCGTCCAACCCACACCGTTGATTTCCAGTTCCTTGGCGTAACCCTTGGTCACACCTTCGACCATGTTGGCCAGCACCGCGCGGGTCGTGCCGTGCAGCGCCCGGCTGATCTTGTCGTCACTCTTGCGGGTGATGATGATCTGCTTGGCGGCTTCATCGACCTTGACTTCCACCCGCGGGCTGTGGGTGAACTTCAGGGTGTTGCTCCCGCTCTGCACACTGACCTCGCGGCCGCTGATGGCGACCTTGGCATTGCCGATGGCGACGGGTAGTTTTCCGATGCGACTCATGGTGCTGTTCCTTGGCCTTAATCCCCGTGACGAGGCGTTGCAGGCCGGTTGTGGTCTTGGGACGTATCCGGGGGCGGGGGTTATTCGACGGTGCAGAGCAGTTCGCCGCCGATTTTCTCGGCCCGCGCCTGTCGGTCGCTCAACACCCCGCGCGAGGTGCTGACGATGCCGATGCCCATGCCCGCCAGGGGACGCGGCATTTCATCGACCTTGACGTACAGGCGGCGACCGGGCTTGCTTTCACGCCGCATGACGTGGAAGAGCGTCTCGCCGTGCTGCCCGTAGCGCAGCTCGATGCGCAGGATGCCTTGTCGGCCGTCTTCGATGACGCCGAAGCCGTTGATGTAGCCCTCGCTCTTGAGGACCTTGGCGATGCCCTGGCAGATCTTGCTGTTGCGGCAATCGACTCGTTCGCTCTTGTTGCGAACCGCGTTGCGGATCCGTGTGAGCATGTCGCTGATGGTGTCGCTGAGAGACATTGCGTTCTCCAAAACCGGCCTGTCACCAGGCCGGGTGAAATCGTCGTTGCTTACCAGGAGGCCTTACGCATTCCGGGAATCTTGCCTTCCAACGCCAGCTTGCGCAGCATCAGGCGGGAAATGCGGAACTTGCGATACACGGCGCGGCTGCGCCCGGTCAGGGCACAAAGGTTGCGCAGACGGGTCGGGCTGGCGTCACGCGGAAGCTTCTGCAAAGCCGCGTAGTCACCCGCATCCTTCAAGGCCCGGCGTTGCGCCCGGTACTTGTTGACCGTCGCGGCGATCCGCTTCATCTTTTCTTTGGTCGATTTGGTAGCCATTGCTGTTGTTGCCTTTGTGGCGTGGTGTCAAGCCTTAGTTGCTCGGCCGCTGTTGCTTGGTCTTTTCTTCAGGCAGGGCAAACGGCATGCCCAGTTCCTTCAACACCGCTCGGCTCCGCTCGTTGGTCGAGTTGGAGAAGACGAAGGTGATGTTCATCCCGTGCGTGAACTGCGCATCGGCCATGTTCACTTCAGGGAAAATACCCTGCTCGGTGATGCCGAAGCTGTAGTTGCCGCGACCGTCAAAGCTGGTGGTTTTGACGCCGCGGAAGTCCTTGATGCGGGGGATCGAAATGCTTATCAGGCGATCGATGAACTCCCACATGCGGGCACCGCGAAGCGTGACCATGGCCCCGATCTCGTAGCCAGCGCGAAGTTTGAAGTTCGCCACCGACTTCTTGGCCTTGGTCACCACGGGCTTCTGGCCCGAAATAACCGTCAAGTCCGCCAACACCTGCTCTTTGGCCTTGGAGTTGAGCTTGGTGCCTTCGAGCTGCTTGCCGATGCCCACGGTGAGCATGACCTTGACCAGCTTCGGGGAGGCGAAGGCGTTCTTGATGTCGAACTCTTGGCGAATCTTGGGCAGCACCTCGTTGCGGAACTTGTCACGCATCCGGGGCGGCACGGCGGGACCTTGCGGCTCCTTGGGGCCTTTGGCCTTGGCGTCACCCTTGGGCTTGCCTTTGCCTTCACCCTTGCCTTCACCCTTGGCCTTGCCTTCGCCCTTGCCCTTGGCTTCATTTTTGGCGCGGGCCTCGGCGGCCTTGGCCTGGGCTTCGGGACTCTTGGCCTTGCCCGTACCTGGCTTGGCCTGATCGTCGGCCTTCTTGTTTTTCTTTTCTTCGCTCATGGCTGCTTCTCTTTATCATGCGACGCGCTGTACGTCGCCTTGGTGTGCCTTACCGGCATTTGTCAAAAATTACTTGGACGCCTTTTTCAAAGCTTGGCCGATCTGTGAGCCACCCTTGACCGCCACCCGAACCTTGGCGCCGTCGTCCTTGGTCTGGAAGCGAACCCGTGTGGGCTTGCCATCGACGGCGGGCAGGACGTTGGACAAGTCAATGGCCAGTTCCTTCTCCACGATGCCCCCCTGCTGCTGGTGCTGGGAAGGCTTGGTGTGCCGCTTGCACACGTTGACGCCTTGGACAAGAACCTTGCCCCGCTTGGGCATGACCTTGAGAACTTTGGCGGTGCGGCCGCGGTCCGAACCGCTGATCACCGTCACCATGTCGCCTTTTCGTACGTGCTGTGGCATTGTCGTGCTTTCCATCCTGCGGCCCGGGGTTTTGTCACCCTCAGGGCCGGCGTTGGCAATTTTCAGTTGCGTTCTTAGACGACCTCGCTGGCGAGGCTGATGATCTTCATGTAGTTCTTCTCACGCAGTTCACGGGCCACGGCCCCGAAGATGCGCGTCCCGCGGGGGTTGCCTTCATCGTCGATGAGCACGATGGCGTTGCGGTCAAACCGCACCAGGCTGCCGTCGTTGCGGCGGATGGGGTAGCTGGTGCGAACCACCACGCCCTTGACCACCGTGCCGGTCTTGACATCGCCGTCGGGCAACGCCTTCTTGATGCTGCACACCACGCGGTCGCCGATGTGCGCCATCTTGCGGGTGAAGTTGCCGCTGGCGGTCGAACCACCCAGCACGGCAATGACATAGGCGATGCGGGCACCGCTGTTGTCGGCGACATCGACTCTTTGTTCTGGTTGAATCATGGCTACTGCTTTCGGGGGCCGGGTGTTGCGTACGCGGCGCCATCAATCTTTCACAAGGCCGTTTACTCGGCGTCCTGAACCTCAGACTCGGAACCCTCGGGATTCTTCACCGCGTCGATGGGAGGCAGCGAGGCCTCGACGACGCGAACGATGCGCCAGCTTTTGGTCTTGCTGTAAGGCCGGCAGGCGGCGATTTCCACGCGGTCGCTGAGCTTGCTGATGTTCTGCTCATCGTGGGCGTGGTAGCTCGTCGAGCGGTGCAGGTACTTGCCGTACTTGGGGTGGCGAACCTGGTAGGCGACCTTGACGGTGCGGGTCTTGGACGTCTTGTCGCTGGTGACGAGGCCCACGAGCTTGCCGGTGAGCTTGCGGGGGCTGGCTTGTTCTTGGGTGGCTTGGGTCATGATTTACGCCTTGGTTTGGCTGGCCTGGGCCTTGCGGGCCGACTGTTCGGTGAGGATGCGGGCGATGTCCTTGCGGATGACGCCCAACTGGCGCGGGTTCTCGAGCTTCTCGGTCACCGCCTTGGAACGGGTCTCGAACAGCTTGCGGCGGAGGTTGCCGGCCTCTTCGACTAGCTCGGCATCCAACATTTTGTGAACTTCGCTGGCTTTCATCTTGGTTCCATCTCTTAATCTTGCGTTGTCCAGCCTACTTGGCCGGGGTTGCGGCATGGGTCCGCGGGTCATGTCAGTTGGTTACACGTGGCGGCGATCAACGAATCGGCACCGGTAAGGCATCTTGTGGCTCACGCGGGCCAGGGCCTGCACCGCCAAGTCGCGGGGGACGCCGGCGATCTCGAAAAGAATCGTGCCAGCCTTGACCACCGCCGCCCAGTACTCAGGCTCCGCCTTGCCAGTGCCCATTCGGGTTTCCAAGGGCTTCTTGGAAATGGGCTTGTCGGGGAATACGCGGATGTAAACCTTGCCTTCGCGCTGGAGGAAGTGCTGGCAGGCGACGCGGCCGGCTTCGATCTGCCGGGCGGTGAGCCAGCCCATTTCCATGCACTGGAGGCCGTAGTCACCAAACGCGACATAGTTGCCGCGGGTGGCGTTGCCGCGCATCTTGCCGCGCTGCTGCTTTCGGAACTTCACTCGTTTGGGCATCATTGCCATGGTTCAATATCCTGCTCTTAAAGTCTGACTTCTTGAAGTTTCCTGCGGCCTCGGCTCCACGCTTACGCGAGCCTCAAGCCCCAAGCCTCAAGCCTGTTTTACCGGCGGCCACGAGCGCGGGGACGTGCCCCGGCGGCCTTGGACTCCAGTTCGCTTTCCTGAACGTCCTTGTACATTCCCTTGAACACCCACACCTTCACGCCGATGATGCCGTAGGTCGTCTGGCTTTGGGCAAAGCCGTAATCGATGTGGGCTTGCAGCGTTTGCAGCGGAATGTTGCCCAGATTCAGTTTTTCAGTGCGGCTCATGTCGTGGCCGCCCAAGCGGCCGGCCATCACGATCTTCACACCCTTGGCACCGGCGGTCATGGCGGCGTCAGCCTTCATCTTCATCACCCGGCGGAAGCTGGCACGCTTGGCCAACTGCTCGGCGATCGATTCGGCAATCAACTGCGCCTCTTGGTCGGGGTTGCCGATCTCGATGCACGAAATCGACACGTTGCGGCCCGTCAGGTGCTGGAGGTCGGCCGTGAGCCGCTCAATCTCCGCGCCCTTGGGCCCGATGACCAGGCCCGGCCGAGCCGTCCGCACGATGATCTTGAGCTCCTCGCGGGTACGCTCAATGTGCAGATCCGCCACCGCGGCGAAGGGAGGCTGGCGGTTGAGCCGACGGTCGATGTACTCGCGGATCTTGAAATCCTCAACGAGCAATTCGCCGTAGAGCGCCTTAGGCGCGTACCACCGGCTCTTGTGAGCCTCGGTGATGCCGACGCGGAAACCGAATGGATGAACTTTCTGTCCCATGATCTACCTTGTGTTGGCCGGTAGTCTCGAATCGTGTCTGAGTTACGCTTGCTCTGCTGCTGTTATCGTCGCCAGCCTCTTTCAAGGCCGCGACACGCTGTTTACCGCACACCCACGCCCACGGTGATGTGGCTGGTGCGCTTGAGAATCTGGTGCGCCCGGCCGCGATCCTTGGGCTGGTGACGCTTCATCGTCGGGCCTTTGTCCACGCGGGCATCGGTGACCACCAGTTTCCGCACATCGACTTCGCCTTGGTCGGCGTTGGCCGTCGCGGCCCGCAGCGCGTCCAAAACGTACTTAGCGCCACGCTTCTTGCTCATCTGCAAGAGCGTCGTGGCCTCGTCGATGCGCTTGCCGCGGATCAGGTCCGTCACCAGCCGAATCTTCGTCGGGCTGATGCGTGCGCCGTAATGAGTGTTGCTGAATGCCATGCTGGCGAACTCCAATTTCCAAGGCGGTGCGTTGCATCGCCCTTCGTTGTTCTCTTAAATCAAACCGCCCCGGCGGTGCGTTGCGCCTTGGTGCCGGCGGTGTGGCCACGGAAGGTACGGGTGGGCGAAAACTCGCCGAGCTTGTGACCCACCATGTCTTCCGTCACGTACACGTTGGCGAAAATCTTGCCGTTGTGAACCAGGAAAGTATGCCCCACGAACTCCGGCACAATCGTGCAAGAGCGGGCCCAGGTCTTCACCGGTTCGTGCTTGCCCATCTGGTTCAACTTCTCGACCTTGCGGAAGAGCTTGAAGTCAACATTGGGGCCTTTTTTTAGCGATCGTGGCATAAGCGTTAATCCGTGGGGTTGCTTCCCATGTCAGCCACCGTTGCCGGCGGCGATTTCTCGTTCCATTGGCTCTTAGAGCGACAGTTGTCCGTAACGCACGCTGCGGCGACGACGAATGATCCGCTTGTTGGACGCCTTGTCCGGCTTGCGGGTCTTGCCACCCTTGGCCAACACACCGGTCGGCGAGCAGGGCGGACGGTTGCCCTTGCTGCGGCCGGAACCGCCACCCAAGGGATGGGCGTTGTGGTTCATGGCGATGCCGCGGACCGTGGGCCGAATGCCCATGTGCCGAGACCGGCCGGCCTTGCCAAGTTTCACGTGCTGGTGGTCGGTGTTGCCGACTTGACCGATGGTGGCTTTGCAATTGATGTTGATCTGGCGGGTTTCACCGCTGGGGAAAACCAGGGTGGCCCAGTCGCCTTCCTTGTTGGTCAGCTTGGCGTACATGCCAGCCGAGCGGCAAATCTGACCGCCACGACCGGGCACCAGTTCGACGTTGTGAACGCTCAGGCCCGCAGGGATAAACCGCAGCGGCATGGCGTTGCCGACTTCCGGCTCACCGGCGACCTTTGTCGAAGTCACGGTCATGCCGTCGGTCAGGCTCACCGGCGCGAGGATGTAACGCTTCTCGCCGTCGGGATACTCGATCAGCGCGATGTTGCAGCTACGGTTGGGGTCGTATTCGATGCCCACGACCTTGCCGACCACTTCCAGCTTGGTGCGCTTGAAGTCGATGAGGCGATAGCGTTGCTTGGCACCGCCGCCGATGTGGCGGGTGGTGATCACGCCGGTGTGGTTGCGTCCACCGGTCTTGCTCTTGGGGCGCAGCAGGGTCTTTTCCGGCTTGGTCTTGGTCACCTCGCTGTAGAGGTTGACCGAGGCGTTACGCCGGCCCGCGCTGGTTCGCTTGTAGATTCTGATGGCCATGAGTCACGTTCCTTAATTGCGTCCCGCGCGGCTTTCACCAGCGGACGCTTCCGACCCGTTACGGTCAGATCAGTTCAATTTTGTCCTCGGCGTGCAGTTGCACCACGGCCCGCTTCCAATCGGGGGCCTTGGCTTCACCAAAGCGGGTGCGGCGATACTCGCCCTTGCGAACCTGGGTGCTGACCTTGAGCACGCGAACTTTGTAAAGCTCTTGGATGGCCTTGGCGATATCGGCCTTGCGCGCCAAGCGATCGACCTCAAAGGCGTAGCGGTTGCGGCTGGAAGCTTCCCAAGAAGACTTCTCGGTGATCAGCGGCCGCTTGACGATGTAGGTGGCGTCAGTGGTCATGGCTTACTTGGCCTCCGATTGGGCGTCAGCGCCGACGCCAGCGACATCCTTGGCGTTCTGGCGGTTCTGGGTCTCGACCCACGAAGCAAACGCGCCGCGATCCGCCAGCAGGTAGCGGTGATTGAGCAGGTCAAAGGCATTCAAGCGATCGACGTGCGTGATGGTGACTTGTTCGAGGTTGCCCGCGGAACGGGCGGCGTGGACGCGGGTGTCGCTCAACGCCAGCAGACAGGAGCGGTCGATTTTGAGATTCTTGAGAAGCTGCGTGAATTGCTTGGTGTTGGGCTTGTCGAAGGAGAGGGTGTCGATGAGCTTGATTTCGCCATCGACGGCCTTGGCCAGCACGGCGTTGCGGTTGGCCAGGCGGCGCATCTTGACGGGCATGTCCAGCCGCCAGGAGTGCGGAACCTTGCGGTGGCCGGGGCCGCCGCCCTTCATGATGTTGGTGCGCACCGCGCCGCGTCGGGCGTTGCCGGTGTGCTTCTGCTTGTAAAGCTTGCGGGTCGAACCTTCGATCTGGTCACGGCCCTTGGTGGCGGAGGTGCCCAGTCGGCGGTTGGCGTGGTAACGCACGTAAGCCTGCTTGAGCAGCACCGGACGGACTTCGCCGCCCAAGAGTTGCTCATCAAGCTGCAGGGAGTCAACCTGCTGACCTTCGAGATTGAGAATGGGTATTTCGATCATCTTCGTTCACCTACGATCCCGGCTGGTTCGTCCGGTTTTGCCGGCACGTCAGCGGGTACGTTCTTGTTCGCCGTCCGGGGTTTGGCCCTTTCGCGGGGCCAGGTCGTCAACTCCAGGCGACTCGGGTGGATGCAAATTGTCGCGGCGTCGCAGTATCAACTCTGGTTTCGAGGTCGCGGCCAACAAAGGCCACTTCCTTGCCACCCAGACTTACGACGCCTTTTTGGCAACCGCGGCCTTGCTCTTGTAAAGCCGCTTGGCCTCCTGAATCATTAAAAATCCCTGAGCAGCCCCGGGCACCGGGCCCTTGACCAGCAACAGGTTCTTGTCTTTGTCCATCCCCACCACTTCCACGCTACGGGCCGTCACTTGTTCGGCACCCATGTGGCCTGCCATCTTCCCACCCTTTTTGGGACGACCCGAGTAACCGCGGTTGGTGGCGCGGCCAGCGATCGAACCCGGCGAACGGTGCTTGCGCTCCGTGCCGTGACTGGCGCACAAACCTTTGAAGTGCCATCGCTTCATCACACCGGCAAAGCCCTTGCCCTTGCTCGTGCCCACGATGTCCACAAACTTCACCGAAGCGAAAGTTTCCACCGTCAAGGTCTGGCCCACTTCGACGGCCCCAGCTTCCTTGGCGTCCACGCGAACTTCGCGGTGGAACCGCATGGGGGAAAGACCCGCCTTGGCGTCGTGGCCGATCTCCGGCATCGTCGAGTTGCGGGCCTTGACATCCTCAAAACCAAGCTGCAAGGCGTCGTAGCCATCGCTGGCCACGGTCTTGACCTGGCTGACAAAGCAGGGGCCTGCCTGAATGATGGTGACCGGCACGTTGGTCCCGTCATCCTTGAAGATGCGGGTCATGCCAATTTTGCGACCTAGCAATGCTGCGGGCATTGTCAAAACTCCCAGGGGGCCTTTTCCAAGGCGGATCATGCCAAGGGGCAGAGGATCACGACCCTCTTTGTTTCATGCGGCCAGGAATCTCGCGGCGACTGATCGCCTCGAAGCCCGGCCAATGTTGTCAAGCCTTGATCTTCACGAACACGCCGGCGGGAACCACCAGCCGATTCAGCGCCTCGACAGTGCGAGCGTTAGGCTCGTAAATGTCAATGATGCGCTTGTGGGTGCGAATCTCGAACTGCTCACGGCTCTTCTTGTCAATGTGCGGGCTGCGAAGCACGGTGTAGCGTTCCACCCGCGTCGGCAACGGGATCGGTCCCGAAACCTTGGCGTTGGTGCGCTTGGCATGGTCCACGATTTCCTTGGCGCTGGAGTCCAGCGCCTGGTGATCGTAAGCCTCCATCCGAATGCGAATCTTGCCTGCGGTCATCGAAAGCCCTTCAGTGAGCAAAACGTCCTCCCCAACTTTGGGGAAGACAGAAGATAGTACCACAACCAGCCCGCGTGTCAAATCGCTTGATTCCTTGGTTGGAAATGGGGCCGGGCCAACGCATTCGGGCCAGTGCGTTTGGCGTTCATGCGCCAGGTCGGACCGCGGCGGGGAAAAAGGGGGCATCCATGCTCTGTGGAAAACCCGCTGCGAGGTTCCACACAGCATCCCGTTTCGGGTGCTATGTGTCTGCGAAAACCGACCAGTCAAGATTAAAATCCGCTTGTCATGCGGCAAAACCCTCTGAAATCGCAGCTCAAGGGGCAATCGCACACAACACCCTGTCGGGATGCTGTGTGTCACCGCGTGTTGTCATTTTCCCAATCATGGGTTTTCCACAGAACATGGATATCCCCTTTTTTCAGATTCCACGGTCACGGCTCGCTGGCTGGCGTTATTCCGCGCGATAAGCCTGGGCCAGTTCCGTAAGAGACTGAACCACACCCGGATTCGCTTGGGCGACATTGACGCGCTCGGCGGGATCGTTGTCCAAGTCCACAAGGAACACCGGATCGGGCGTCTGGCCCACGCAGCGGGCATTGAGCAATAGTTTCCAGCGGCCTTGCCGCACGGCGGTCTGGCCCTTCAATGACCAGCCCAGCACGCGATTGGGCCCGGCCTTCTCCCCCGTCAAGATGGCGCGGGCATCCAGGCCTTCCCACGTGAGATTGCCTGACGCGCCGCTCGGATCGCCAACCATGCCCATGAACGTGGGCAGGACATCAATATGATGCAGCGGCGTGTCGGTCACGGTGTTGGCGGGCAGCACGCCGGGGTAACGCCAGATGCCCGGCACACGGATGCCCCCGTCGAACAGACTGAACTTCTCGCCGCGCAAGCCCCCGGTGGACCCGCCGGTGAACGCTTCGAGGCGACCATCGGGCCAGTTGCGGTTCTCCCGTGACGGGCCATGATCGGCTGAGGCAAACACGCAGGTGTTGTCCGTCAGTCCCAGAGCGTCCAGTTCGTCCAGCACCCGGCCGATCGCTTGGTCGTAGCACCAGAGCAACGCGGCGGTGAGTTGCCGAGCGCAGCCCAAGTGGCCAAAACGTGCCAAAGCCTGCGCGGGGGCGTGCATGGGATAATGCGGAGCGTTGAACGGCAGATACAACAGGAACGGCCGAGGATCGGCGGCAGCCTGTCGCAACATCGCCACCGCCTCGTTGGCAATCAGGTCGGTGACATATTGACCTTCGAGAAACAACTCCGTGTCATCGCGCCACAGATCGTGGATGGGCGGCTGCTTGGCATTGGCCATGCTCCAATAGAAAATGTGGGAGTAGTAGTCGATGCAGCCGTAGAGAAAGCCAAAGAAGTGATCAAAGCCACGCTGGTGGGGTCGCTCGCCGACGTGCTGGCCCAGATGCCACTTGCCGGCCATGAACGTCTGATAGCCCGCTTCACGCAGGTATTGCGGCAACGTTTGGGCAGCGGGTGACAGGCCGCGATCTTCCGGGCCGGCCCCGACATTGCCAGGCACGCCGACGCGGTGGGGTGCCCGCCCGGTGAGCAAGACCGCCCGCGATGCCGAGCAGACCGCCGACCCGCCATGCCACTGAGCGCAGCGCACGCCCTCCCGCGCCAAGCGGTCAAGATGGGGCGTTTGCAGGTCGTGACCGCCGTAACACCCCACATCCCCGTAGCCTTGATCGTCGGCGAGAAAGATGACAAAGTTGGGTTGTGTCATGCTTCCATGCTAATCATTTCATGGGCGGAAAAGGAACCGGGGCACGAATAAGTGTCAGGCGCAAAACGGGGTCGGGAGCGCTTCGTGGAAAACCCCTTGGCTGTGCCCTTGATTGCCAAATGGCAACACAGGGTGCCACAGAGCAGTCCCGACGCCCAATGGCTACCTGTGATTCCCATGCTGTTGAATTCATGCACTGGTTTTACGCCACTGGCCGGGGGTCATGGCGTGACGCCGGCGGAAGGCGGCGCGGCAGTGGATCAAGGCGATGCCAAGAACCGCATCCTCTTTGCCAATCCCGCACGCGACGACGCATGACCATCCGCAGCAGCTTTGATATAGTCGCCACGCTGACGGCGCGTGACAGCTTCGATGCCTACGCGCCGGGAGCGTTCACGGCCGGGGCCGGGGGCAACGATGGCAACGGCGGGGAGGGATTCGCCCTTGCGCCCGGGTGGAGCGTGAGGACGGGTGGAAGCACGCAAGTCGCCGCCGATGCGCAGGGCGATGGCAAACATCTGGTGATCACCCCCGCCAGCGCCACCACCGCCACGACGCGCGACACGAGGCTTGGCACGGTCGCTGCGACCTTGCCATCGTAAATGCTCTATTATATAATGTCGCTCAACATATTAAGTTCGCCCCCAAATGCCCGGAAGAATGTCCAAAACCACGAAAAGAGCGAAATAAAAGCCGAATAAGTCGATAGAAATCAAAGACTTACAAAAACGTGAAAATGCGGGCGTAGCTCAATGGCAGAGCGTCAGCTTCCCAAGCTGAATGTTGAGGGTTCGAGTCCCTTCGCCCGCTTTGATTTGACAAGGGTTTATGAGAATTCGAGGGATGGCGGAAAGTCACGGGGCTACACGGGGGCTACACGCGAAAGGCACTACGGTGACGCCACCGATCTCCTCGTAGTCAAGATGCTCACGCTTGGGCAGGGGGCGTCGAAAATCTTCAACGGTCGTTGCTGGACCCATTTAATCGCAAGAACAAACGCCCAAGGATGGCCTGCCACAGGCCAGGGCCTTGTTGGTTCGACCACCCTCAAACCGGTCAATCGCGATCCATCACACACGGGGAAGGGTCCATCTTGTAGATTTGTCCAACTGAAGCCCAGC
>JBBRGB010000081.1:0-13706 GCA_038241095.1 Phycisphaerales bacterium | reverse complement strand
CTGGCATGGTTCCAACTCGTGCTGGATCTCGGAGCCTTGTCAGTGCTGACCCTGTGGACCGGCGGCATCCATAGCCCGCTGCTGGGTTTCTTCGTCTTCCACATGGTCTTCGCCAGCCTGCTGCTGCCGCGACTCATGGCATTCGCGGGCGCTCTGGTGGCGGTTGGCCTGATGCTGCTGACACTGGTTGCGGGGGGGGAATTCCCCGATGCCAACGATGCGTTGCGTTCCCGGCTGATCCTGGCGGGCTGGGCTTTGACTCTGCTGTTGACCATTTACCTGGCCAACCACATCACCCTCCACCTGCGTCGCCACCGCCACCGCCTGCAACTCAGCAACCGCCGCATCCGCGCCCTGTCCCAGCGCATTGGGCAACAGCAAAGCGCCATGATTCAGCATGAAAAGTCGGTGACCATGGGCGCGATGGCGGCGGGTCTCTCTCACGAGATCGCCAATCCACTGGCCAGCATGGACAGCCTGCTGCAACTGGCGCAGCGCCACGAGCGTGACTTGGACCCCGCCACCATTGCCGCCCTGCGCAAGCAGGTCCAACGCATCAGCCGGATCATCCGGCAGATGACCGAGTTCGCCCACCCCGCCCAATACACTTGGGAGACGATGGACATCAACGATGTGGTGGAATCGGGGCTGGGCATGATTCAGTTTGACCGTCGCCAGCGTGCGGTGACAATCGAAAAGCAACTGTCCGGTGAGCCCGTGCCGGTACGGGTGCAGCCGCATCCCATGCAACAGGTGCTCGTCAACGTGCTGATAAACGCCATTGACGCGGTGGCGGAGGTCGAGGAACCGAAGGTGACGGTTCGCACGGAAGTCTGGGGGGGGGCGGGCGGATTCTGATCCATGACAACGGCCCGGGAATCGCCCCGGAGAACCTGCCACACCTTTTTGAACCATTTTTCACCACCAAGCCGGTTGGCAAAGGGACGGGCCTGGGTTTGGCCATCAGTTTCACGCTGATGCGCAATCAGGGCGGGAGCGTCGAGATTGCCAGCGAGCCGGGCCGGTCCACCACCGTCACCCTGACATTGCCGGGAGCTTCCTCGGCCCCGCGGGAAACCGCCTGAACTCGGGATGGGTGACGCCACTGGCGCTTGGCCGACTCAATCGATGCCGGCCAGCCTAGGCTCACTCGCATCCGGGGCCGCGCCGCCGCCCCTCTTGATCGCGGGAAGTCACGGGCGGGGGCCGTTCCCATGCCTGAGAAACCGGCGGAAAACACGCATTGAATCGCCGCTTTTTCCCGTGTTGAAGAGTGGCACAGCATGTGCAAACTGCGCTTGGGGGTCGGTGTATCCCCAGCGGAGTCAGTCTTGACCCCTATATTCCACCGCGTAATGGTTCTCCTGTCGATCTGCCTGAGCATGGCGGCTTGGGCTCGGCCCGTCGCGGCCGTGGAAGTCCAGCAGGCGCAGATCGACAACCGGCGATGCTTGGATTGCCACGGCCAGTCGCGTATGGCCGAACTAAGCCCCGGCGAGCGTGGAACCATGGTGGCCTCGGCCGTCATTGATCAAGACGCGCCTGCCACACGCCCGGGCCTTTATATTGGCCCCGAAGCCCTGTCCAAGAGCGTTCACCAGAGCGTCACCTGTCTTTCCTGCCACGCCCAAGCCACCACGCTGCCCCACCCGGCGAAGATGGGGCCGGTCAACTGCTCAAATGCCACCTGCCATGTGGAGCAGGGCGTCGCTTTTCGTCGCAGCACCCATGCCGCGGTGTTGGCCAAAGGCGAAGCCGAAGCGCCCACCTGTGCTACCTGCCACGGTGGCCACGACATCCGCTCCAAGAGCGACCGTGAATCGCGCGTTTATCCGCTCAACATCGTCAAGATCTGCGCGGGCTGCCATGAAAAGCACCAGGGCGGCGTGCGAGGGCAAACCGATGCCGTCATGGTGAACAACTACCTTGAAAGCGTCCATGGCCGAGCCATCCAGAAGGGCGGGCTGATCGTCGCGGCCACTTGTGCCGACTGCCACCATTCGCACGATGTGTTGCCCGCGGAGAATCCCCAATCATCGGTCTTCCGCGACAACGTGCCGGCGACCTGCGGCAAATGCCATGTGGGTGTTGAAGAGGTCTTTGCCGCGAGCATTCACGGGAAGCTGTTGGCCTCGGGTGACCCCAATGCCCCGGTATGCACCAATTGTCACACGGCCCATCGCATCTCCGCCTCCAACACCCCGAGCTTCCAGAAGGATATCGTCAACGAGTGCGGTGCCTGCCATGACAAGCCGCTCAAGGGGGGCACGGACGGCCGGTCGCTTTACGCCACCTACCGCCGCAGCTATCACGGGCAGGTGACGCAATTGGGATCCGACCGTGCCGCTCGCTGCAGCGACTGCCACGGCGCTCACGATGTTCTGGAACTCGAGAACCCCCAGTCCCGTCTGTTCGGCGCCAATCGTGTCGCAACCTGTGCCCAGAAAAACTGCCACCCCGGTGCCAACGCCAACTTCGCCAAGTTCGAGCCGCACGCTGATTTCCGTGATGGGGATCGCTTCCCGCTGCTTCACGCCGTGTGGCTTTACTTCATGCTGGTGATGAGCGCCACCTTCGGATTCTTCGGCCTCCACACGCTGCTGTGGTTTATCCGCGCCTCGATTCAGCATTACCGCCACCCACCCCAGAAGCACGCGGCACCGACCCACGGCATCAAGCGATTCAACAAGGTGGATCGCATCAACCACGCCTTAATCATCGTCAGCTTTTTCGGCCTGACGCTCACGGGCATGCCCTTGTTCTTCTCCGATCAGGCTTGGGCCAAGGCCTTGGCGACGTTGTTCGGCGGCCCCGGCGGCGCGGGCGTCCTCCACCGAATCTTCGCCCTCATGCTCATCGGTAACTTTGTGGTCCATGGCGCGGGTGTGATCCGAAGAATCCGTCGCCATTCCCTCAAGACCATTCTCTTTGGACCCAACTCGCTCTTGCCACGGTTCAAGGATGTCACCGATGCCCTGGGCATGATGCGATGGTTCTTCGGTGGCAAGAAGATGCCCCGCTTTGACCATTGGGTTTATTGGGAGAAGTTTGACTACTGGGCTGAAATCTTCGGCACCTCCGTCATCGGGTTCACCGGCCTGATGCTCTGGTTCCCCCTCTTCTTCTCCAAGTTCATGCCCGGCTGGTTCTTCAACATCGCCACCGTCATCCACGGGTACGAGGCACTCCTTGCGGTGGGCTTCATCTTCACCATCCACTTCTTCAATGCCCACCTGCGGCCCGAGAAGTTCCCCGTCGATGCCGTGATGTTCACCGGCTCCATGCCTGAGGAAGAACTCAAGCACGAGCGCCCCGAAGAATACGAACGTCTGGTCAAATCGGGCGAACTGGAGCGGCTGCGTGTACCAGCGCCACCACCCTGGCAACGCTACGTCGCCGTTACCGCGGGCATCTTGGCGATGCTCATCGGCACCACCATGGTTGTTCTAATCATCCTTGCCGGGCTGGAGGCACTGCGATGAATCATGAATCACAGACTCCGCCCGCTGACAAATCGCCGACTCCCGACGCCCCGCCCCAAAGGTCCGCGGCCCGCCTTTCTTGGTGGTGGCGCGCTCTGGGCATCCGCAGACGTCCCAAGGCCCGCTGGTTCCGTGTGGTTCCCTCGATTTGGGGATGGGTGCTGATCCTGGCGGTGGGGTTTGTGCTCGGGGCCTCGGCCTTTGCCGAGTACTCCATGCAGCCGGACTTCTGTCGATCCTGCCACATCATGGAGCCCTACTACCAGGCTTGGCATGAATCGACGCACAAGAATGTCCCCTGCACCGATTGCCATTTTGAGCCCGGCCTGGAGAACACGATCAAAGGCAAGTGGGAAGCCAGCAGCCAGGCTGTGAAGTTCATCACCAAGACCTATGGCTCCAAGCCCCATGCCCAGGTGCATGACAGTTCCTGCCTGCGTTCGGGCTGTCATGAACGCCGGGTGCTGGAAGGCAAGGTCAACTGGGAAGTCCCGACCAAAGGTGGTCCGACGATCATCATTCGCTTTGATCACACCCCGCACTTGACCGAGACCCGTCGAGGCCAGCATCTGCGCTGTGTCTCATGCCATTCGCAGATGGTGCAGGGCAAGCACATTGTCGTGACGGTCGATTCCTGCTTCCTTTGCCACATGAAAGGCTTCGCGCACGGGCGCGACGACCAGACGCTCGGCGGCTGCAGGTCGTGCCACGACGCACCCAAGGGAAAGATCCGTCTGGCCACGGGCACATTCGACCACGCCCAATACATCGACCGTGGCGTCTCGTGTCTCAACTGCCACTCCGACTCGGTGGCCGGTGATGGGGCGGTGCCCCGGCAAATGTGCTGGAACTGTCACAACAAGCCGGAGCAGATTGCCCGCTACTCCGAGACGGCGTTCGTGCACCGCACTCACATCAGCGAGCACAAGGTCGAGTGCGCCAGTTGCCATGTCCAAATCATCCACGAGCTCAACGCTGGTCAAGCCGTTGGTGCCAGCCTGACGACGACGTCCTTTGACCACAGTTCGGCCAACGGCTCCTGCGGTCAGTGCCATGAGCGTCTCCACAGCAGCGCCCAGTTGCTTTACGAGGGCAAGGGTGGCCGGGGCGTGCCGGACATGCCCAGCCCCATGTTCACCACCCAGGTCGATTGCATCGCCTGCCACCGTGTGTCCCATGATGCCGGCACATCGGATGAAATGGGAGGTCGCACTTGGGTTGCCGCCCGCACGGCTTGCGTGACCTGTCACGGTGACAAGTACGCACAGATGCTCGACGACTGGAAGCTCGCGTTAAAGGCAAGACTGACGACCGCCCAAGAGGCGCTGACGGATGCCGAGGCACGGCTTCGACTGGCCAACCTCGAAGGTCCCGCGCTGCTTGAGGCGCAACGTCGGCTTGATGACGCTCGGCACAACATCAATATGGTGCGTCAGGGGCCGGGCGTTCACAACGTCCCCTACGCCAATGCGCTGCTGAGTTATGCCACCGATGCGGCCCATGCCGTGGCCCCGTCGGTTCCGACCGCGGTTGATGCCCAACCCCCAACGCCTGGACCCGGGCCATGAATGCGGCCGGCAATCAACCTGGTGCCACACGCAAACGCGCCATGCTCTGGGGCGGCGGCATCCTCGGTTTCATCGGACTGGTCTTCATCCTGACGCGATTGCTCAACAGTGGCGGCGCGGTGGATCAGTCCCCGGGTCTGAACAGAGGTACCGAAGCCGACTCCATGGCCCGCTACGATGGCGGCGCGCCATCGACCAGAATTGTCCAGCCCATCGCCCTGCCGCCGCCCGCCCCCAAGCCCACCGGTCCGCTGCCTGCCGATGTCACATGCGTCACCGCGAAATGTCACGGCCAATTCACCATCGCCAGCGTGGTCCACGGCCCGGTGGCGGTACAGGCCTGCGCGGTCTGCCACGAGCCTGACCAGGGCAATCACACCTACCCGCTCAAGAAGCCCAACGATGGCGTCTGTCGCACCTGCCACGATGTCACCGGCACCCGCAGCTACGAACACAAGGCGGTGTCGGTCAACGGTTGTCTGGCGTGTCACGACCCCCACGTCTCGCAAACGCGGCACCTGCTCAAGACCGAAACCGTCGGCCAGCTTTGCCAGCAGTGTCACGCCATGCCGCTGGAGAAGTTTGCCCACAGTCCGTTTCTGGCGGGCCAATGCACCGCCTGCCACAATCCCCACCAGGCCGACAACGTCAAACTGCTTCGCGGGGGCGAGGGGCCTGAACACTGCTTTACCTGTCACGACCAGATCAAACTGCGACTGGCGAGTTCAGCGGCAACTCACGAGCCGGCCCGCAAGGACTGCCTGACCTGTCACGCCGCCCACACATCACCCAACCCGCATCAACTCAAGGCCGATGTCACCACCACCTGCCTGGGTTGTCATAAGCCGATTGCCAAAGTCGTCAAAGATTCCAGCGTGAGTCATGATGCGATGTTCATCAAAGACACATGCGCCAATTGCCATGAGCCACATGCGGGTGAATCGCGCACGTTGTTGCGTGACCGACAGGACAAGCTCTGCCTAGCCTGCCATGACAAAGAACTCAAAACGGACGATGGCCGCGTCGTGGTCGGCATGAAGTCCACGCTGGAACGCAAGTTCCTTCACGGGCCGATCCGCTCGGGCGACTGCGCTTCCTGTCACAACGTGCACGGTGCCACCCAGGCCAATCTATTGCGGGAGAAGTTCCCCGAGACCTTCTACGCTTCGTTTGACTTGGAGAATTACGCCCTCTGCTTCAGTTGCCACAGCAAGGACCTTGTGCTGTTGGAAAAGACCGACAACCTCACAGGCTTCCGCGATGGCGACCGGAACCTGCATTATGTTCACGTGCATCGCGCCGAGAAAGGCCGCACATGCAAGACCTGCCACAACATTCACGGCAGCGACCTTCCCAACCACATGGCCGACGAAGTGCCCTTTGAAGGTTCGCAGTGGGCCATGCCCATCGGCTTCGAGAAGAGACCCGATGGCGCTAGTTGCGCTCCGGGGTGTCACGAAGCCAAGACCTATCACCGCTCCTCCGATGTGCCCGCGCCGCCGCCGGCCATCGATAACGTGCGAGGTGCTCCATGACCCGACACTCCCTCCATGACCGAGTCACCGATGTCCTTGCTTTTGTCAAGGGTCCCCGCGCCAAGGCGGGGTTGATACTCGGTGCCTTCTTGTTGATGCTCGCCGCGCTGCTGGCACGGGTCGCTGTAACCAGCGCTCAAGAGGGGGCCGCGCCGGCGCCGGTGCCCGCGCTCTCTGAGCTGGCAACTCCCGCCGCCACCGATGCGGCGGCCCCCGCGGCCACGACTGCCCCGGCAACGCCCGCCACGCCCCCGGTTCAACCTTCGGACAAGACCCCGACCACGCCCAAGGCACCTCGTCCAACCGTTGAAATACAGACTGCCGGTTGCGTCACCGAAGCCTGCCACGTCGCCGTCAAGCAGTTCAAACGGATCCACGGGCCGGTTAACGTCAACGCCTGTGACGCCTGCCACACGCTTGACAGCGCCGAGAAACACACCTTCAAGCTGGCGCGGGACAAGGACAAGCTCTGTGGCTTCTGCCACCAGGTTGACACCGGCGAGGCCAAGGTGATTCACAAGCCGGTGCAACAAGGCGAATGTCTGGCTTGCCACAACCCACACGGCGGAGCTGACAAAGCCTACTTCCGTGGCAAGACCATGGGCGAAACTTGCAACACCTGCCACCAAAGCGTTACCGGCGGACGCAAGCACGTGCACGGCCCCGTGGCCGCGGGCGCTTGCGGCGCTTGCCACCAGGCCCACGCCTCGGAACTGCCCAAGCTGTTGGTCAAGCAGGGCCGCGAATTGTGCATCAGTTGCCACCAGGAACTCGACGAGAAATTTGCCGCCATGCGTTTCAAGCACAAGCCCGTCGAGGGTGATTGCCTGGTGTGCCATGACTCCCATGCTTCTGACCACGCCAGCATCACCCGCGATGAACCCCTGAAGCTTTGCACCACCAGTTGCCATGAAAACGTGCGCAAAGCCGCGACCGAGGCCAAATACAAGCACTCGGCGGTGACCCAGGAAAACGCCTGCGCCAACTGCCACACGCCCCACGGCGGCGACCTGGCCAAGCTCATGAAGGACAAGCCCGTCAACATCTGCCTCAAGTGTCACAAGCAGGAGGTCAAGGACCCGCAGGGCAAGGTCATCGCGTCGGTCGAGCAGATCGCCGATCCCAAGCTCAATCTGCACGGCCCGCTGCGTGAGGGGAGCTGCGGCGGGTGCCACAATGTCCACGGCTCGGACATCTCGCGCCTGCTGGCCAAACCCTACTCAACCGAGTTTTACGAGAACTTCAAACTGGAGAAGTACGACCTGTGCTTCACCTGCCACGACAAGCAACTCGTCCTTAAGCCCAAAACCCAAGGCCTCACGGGCTTCCGCAACGGTGACGAGAATCTGCACTTTACCCACGTCAACAAGGACAAACGCGGACGGAGCTGCCGCGCCTGCCACAGCACCCACGCCAGCACCAAGCCGCTTCACGTGCGTGAAACGGTACCCTACGGCAACTGGGAATTGCCCATCAACTTCACCAAGACGGATGCCGGCGGGTCCTGTTCGCCGGGCTGTCACCAGAAGTTGGGTTACGACCGCGACAATCCTGTGGATAATCAACTATCGGGCACCCCGGTGCCCACGGAGACTCAGCCATGACCGAATCACGAACCCTATGGTGGATGGCATTGGTTACGATCGGCGTTTTGGGCGCTGTCACACTGGTGGCCCGCGCCCAGGAGACGCCACCAGCCACCGATGCCCCCGTTCAAGTCGCCGCCACTGACCCAGGCCCGACCAAGGTCCAATGGGCCGCGGCGGACATCAAGGGCCTGCAACTCACCGTGCCCGATGACAAGCGTGTCACGCTGTTGCTCTTTGTCATGCCCGCGCAAGATCACAGCCAGCAGGTGGTCAAAGAACTTCGCAACGTCGTGGGCCAGCGCGAGGACATTCGCGTCATCGCCTTGGTCAGCGGTGAACACGCCGAGGCCCGCGCCAGCGACTTGGCCGCCTCTGAGGGGTGGAGTTGGCCTGTTGTGTCGGACCCCAGCTACCAGGCCTCAGGCAAGTTGGGTGTTCACGTCTGGCCGACCACCTTGATCATCACCACCGATGGCGTCCAGGCCGCTCACCTCGCCGGCGCCCCGGCCTCCTACGCCAAGGATGTCGCCGCCTATCTTGATTTTGCCCAAGCCAAAATCGATCAGGCCACCCTGGCCGAGAAACTGGCAACCCACACCGTCGTTGCCGGCACCGACTCGGACCGCGCCAGCCGACACCTGCACTTGGCGGAACGACTCCTAGCGCAAGGTCGGCTCGATGCCGCACGCACGGAGTTGACGCAGGCGTTGAAGCTTCAGCCCGACGATGCGGCCCCGCAACTGATGCTGACACGGGTGGACCTCCTCGACGGCAAGCCCCTCGATGCGCTGCAACGTCTTGACGGCTTGGCCAAGGACGCCGCTCCCGCCGGTCGGCTACTGACCCTGCGCGGAGCCGCCCTTGTTCAACTTGAGCAATGGGACAAGGCTCTGGCCACGCTGACTGAAGCGCTGAAACTCAACCCCGATCCGTCCGAGGCCCACTACCTGCTGGGCCGCGTGCTGGAGCGGCGTGGCGACACCAAGGCCGCCCTCGAACATTACCGCGCCGCTTACGAGCACACCCCCCAAGGCCGTCAGTCGGCGGTTGGAGCAACGAAATAGCCACGCCTTGGCCATGCGCTTATCAGCGCCAAGGCCGCGGCGGGGATATTGCAATGGGAACAGGGCGCGTCAAGTGCCTGCCGGTGATTCCGGCTCGCCTTCGTGGAGCTCCGAGGGGCTGCGTGTGATTTCAAGCTCATCCATCTTGCGATAGAGACTCGAGAGGCCGATGCCCAATTGCCCCGCCGTTTGGGCCTTGTCGTGGCCGTAGCGCTGCAGTGTGTAAACAATGTGCTGACGCTCGAACTGACGCATGGCATCACGCAGGTTGGCGCTTTCATCCATCGGGGTGTCGTCGGTGGCGAAGGGAAGATCGCTTACCTCGATGTGCCGTCCATCGGCGAAGATCATGGCGCGTTCAATGACGTTTTCCAACTCCCGCGCATTGCCACGCCAGGGATGCACGAGCATGGCTCGCATGGCGGCATTGGAAACACCAAGCACCTGCTTGTTGAGCTGCTTGGTGTAGCGACGAAGAAAGTGATGCACCAGCAGCGGGATGTCCTCGATGCGCTGCCGCAGCGGGGGCAACTCCAGCTTCACCACGTTGAGCCGATAGAGCACGTCTTCACGAAACTCGCCCCGGCTGACCATGCCATCCAAATCGCGGTTCGACGCGGCGATGATGCGCAGGTCTACCGGGCGCGACTTGGTGTCGCCCACCGGCGTCACGGTGCGATCCTCCAGAACGCGCAGCAGTGAGCTTTGGACGCTCAGGGGCAGCGTGGAAATCTCATCAAGAAAAAGCGTGCCCCGATTGGCCGCCTCAAAGTAGCCAACCTTGTCGCGTATGGCACCGGTGAAGGCTCCGCGTCGGTGGCCAAACAGCTCCGACTCGATGAGACTCTCGGGAATGGCACCGCAGTTGACGGCCACGAAGGGCTTTTCACGGGTGATGCCGTTGAAGTGAATGGCGCGGGCAAAAAGCTCCTTGCCCGTGCCCGATTCGCCCACGATCAGCACGCTGCTCTTGACCGTGGAGAGCTTGCGCACCATCTCGAAGAGCTTGGACATGCCCCGCGACTCACCGACCAGGTCGTGGAAAGTGCTCTCGGCGGCGAGTTGCTCGGTCATCACCTCCCGCGTCCGCGTCAGTTCACTGTGGTCGATGACGCGCTGGACCTTGAGCAACAGGTCATCGAAGTTGACGGGCTTGAGCAGGTAGTCGTACGCGCCTTGGCGCATGGCACCCACCGCGCTTTCGATGGTGCCATAGGCCGTGACAATGATCACCGGCATCTGCGGGGCCAGCTTTTTCAAATCCGCCAGCAGGGACAGGCCGTCCCGCTCGGGCATTCGCACATCCGTGAGCACCACATCGAAAGATCGCTCCAAAACCCGCTGATACGCTTCCTTGCCGTTGGCCGCCTGGGTAACGTCGTAGCCCTCGCTCTCGAGCAGTTGGGCCATGGACTGGCGAAGGACCTCCTCGTCCTCAACCAGCAGCACGCTCTTGGCCAAGTCCTGGGGTGGTTCGACGGTGTCCATGTCAGCCGGGGATTTGCTCATGAGAACTCGTTTGCGGCCAGATGGGTTGCGAAGCTACGACTCGATATCTCAGGTACATGCCAGCGTCGCGCCGGTTCCGGCGATCACGCACCGGCCCTCAGATTTGGGAAGCCGCGGCTGGGGCCACATCCTGAGACGGGGCAATTTCCTCATCGGTCAGGTAGCAGCCCGGGTCGGCGGCCCAAGGGTCGCCGGTGGTGATTTCCGCCCGCGCCCGTAAACCGCCGGCGCAAGCGTCCTTGAAGCGACAGGTCGCGCAACGGCCCTTGAGCAACGGCAGGCGATCCTTGAGTCCGGCCATGATCGGGTCGCTGGTGTCCTGCCAGATATCCGAGAACTTTCTGTCCTTGACGTTGCCGAAGCTGCGGAACATGGAGAACTGGTCGCCGTGGACTTCGCCGTGGAAGTCGATGTTGGCGATGCCCACGCCGCTGGAGTACCGTCCCCCCCCGTTCCAGCGCAGCATGTCAAGAACCTGCTGGGCGCGGGGGTGGCCTTCACGCAGCATTCGCAGGTAGAGGCACGGCCCGTCGCAGTGGTTGTCCACGGTCAGAATCTCGATGTTCCTGCCCCGGTCGATGAACTCCTTGGTCCGGGTGAAGATGGTATCGGCGGCTTTGCGGCTCTCGGCGGCGCTGAGGGTCCCGAGGCTCAAGCCCCGCCCCGCGGGACAGAGGTGGTAGAAACAAGCGCGGTTGATGTTCTCGGCTTCGATGAAGTCGAAAATCCGATCCAGGTCCTTGACCGTCTGGCGTGTCAGGGTCAGGCGGAGGCCAACCTTCTGGCCCACCGCCACACAATGGCGAAAGCCCTGCATGGTCTTCTCAAAAGCGCCCTTCATGCCGCGGAACTCATCGTGGACCGTGGCCGAGGCGCTATCGAGGCTGATGCCGATATAGGCGAACTTGAGATCGGCAAAGCGTTGGGCAATGGCACGGTCAATGAGGGTGCCGTTGGTCGATAGCACGGTGTGCAGGCCGCGTTGTCGAGCGTGGGCCGCCAACTCGAAGAGATCGGGTCGGACCAGTGGCTCGCCACCCGAAAAGAGCACGGCGGGCACTTTGAAGTCCGCCAGGTTATCGAGCACCGCTTTGCACTGATCGGTGGACAATTCGTTGCTGTATTTTTTCGCCTCGGAGTCGGTGTAGCAATGGACGCACTTGAGGTTGCAGGTCCGGGTGAGATTCCAGACGACGATGGGGCGACGCTCACGGGCGCTCTTGGCGACGGCCATGCGCTGGTGCTCGGGCGGGTCGATCTGGGTGACAGCGCGGCCGTAACGGTGGGGCGTGCTTGGCGTTTCCAGACCGGCGTAGAGAACACTTACATCAATCATGGCGACATTCCAGTGAGTACCCCGGCGGCGGGTTGCTGGAGATCCATCGAATAGGGATCAGATTCCATGCCTAACTTGGACTTGTTCCCGGAAACGAACTGATGTTCCATGTTACCTTACCCGGAACCATTCAAAATAGCCATGCCCGACTTTATCTTAGTCCGCATGTGGACCCTTGGCTGGCTTTTTTCTAAAAACCGCGGCGGCCATTTACGGCCGCCGCGGTTGCTGTGTATCACCCTTGCACGATCGAATCCGGTCGGCTTACTTGACGTGGCACTTTGTGCAGAACACGTAGGTCAAGCCTTGTCCATTGACATAGGTGTCACTGACGGTCGTGGCCGGATCGCCGGTGTCAACGGGGTAGGCCCAGCGGAGATTGGCGGTCTTCTGCCGGCTGGCGGTGTTGTGCACTTCGTGGCAGGAGGTGCACTGCATCTGCTGGTTGCCGTCGAGCACATCGGCGGGCAATGTGCTGGGATCGACCAGTTCGCCGTCTGCTGCGGCCAAGGCCGCATCGTAGGCAAACGAGATCGGGTGGCTGTTGGTCAGGGTGCCCAAGCTGCCGGCCGCGCCATCGAAGCGGTGATCGGCATGCACCGGGGCATAACTGCCGTCGTGGCATGACAAGCAGAGCTTGCTGGAGCCAGTCGGGCCGGTGATGGTGGCATTGAACGTGTTATTGGGGTTCGAGTAGCCACCGGTGAGGGTCGTGGTCGTGTGCTGCGGGTTCCATAACGGCACGGTGCTGTTGTCGCCATCCCCGCCGTGGGGGACGTGGCAGCCGGAGCAGCCGCGGTCGGGGTGGGCGGTAACGGTCGGAGCGCCAAAGCTCAGGACCAAGGTCACGCCCAGAGCGACCATTAGGAAGAGTTTGATGTTCATCGTAATTCTCCAAAGTGAGGGTTTGTGATACGCTGTTTTGCGGGCGTCCCCGGCAAGGGCGGTTCTCGTAACGTCGAGTCGATCGTATCCGGCCGGGGCGTCTCTTTTCGTTCTTGGGAAAACAATTTGTCGGCGTCTCTCAAGGCTGAGCCGCTTTTAGCCGAAAGTCCAAGGCGTGCCTTGATGACGCCTTGCGGGAGAGCCGACCGGCGGCCCCCGCTCTAAAGCCGCAAATTCCTTGGGTGACAGCATTTAACGCCTTATCCTTTTCCGGCCGTTCGTGCGACGGCCTTGGCATCCGGGCTGCGGGAGGTGATCTGTCGCAGCCTGTGCACCAGTACCATAAGCAAGGGCTGTACCGCGAGTGTGATAACGCCCACCTGACCGCAATGACAGCCCAGATAAGGCCGTCATCCCACATCGCCATTGCTGTTCTCGATTGCAGGAATCCAACGCTTGGCAGTCGTCCCAGCCCTGAGAGCCAGTCTCATTGGCACGCCTCTTCGAGTCAAGTCACTTGGGGCCGTCACCCCTCTTAAAGCCCTGAAAACAGACTTTTCAGCGCCCCGGCGACGCTTTGCCCACGCTGGTATCCCATTTGTCATATTTCCAGACAAGCAGCGCTCTGACCGGCGCTGTTACACCCATGCTGGAGCGTGCCATGACCGCCATGAAAATGAAAATGTGGATTGCTGGAGCCGTGCTGGTCGGCGCGGTGACCTTCCTGGCCTACTCGGG
>JBBRGB010000080.1:0-13858 GCA_038241095.1 Phycisphaerales bacterium | reverse complement strand
GCCCACCAGGAGCATCAGGTCGCTCTTGCCGGAGACTTTGATGCCGCAGGTTCCCGCCGCGGCGCGAAAGCCCCGCGGGGTGGTGATGCCCGATGGTGTCGTTTTTTTGGCCATGCCCGACATTATGACACAGTGGGCCGGGGCGGGTTGGTGTCACAACAGGGGTGATCGTCAGGAGCGCTAAACCGCAAGCGTTTATCGCACGCGACGGTGAAAACCTTCGATTATTATCGCCGCGCGAAGGGGGTGTTTTTGCTTACGCGGTCCACCACTTCCATCACGGCCAGGGCTTCGGTGAGTTTCACGCGGAAGGGTTTGCCTTGGCGGATGGTGGCGTGAAGGTGATCCCAGATGTCGTCGGGTTGGCTGGCGGGCTTGGGGGCCACGGGGATGGTTTCCTCGATCCACGTCAGCGATTCCTTGTTGCCAAAACCACCTTCGAGCGAGGGCGTGGCCTTGGTGGCCTTGATGCGGGCAAGCTTCTTTTTGGGATCAAGATATTTGAGGTTGATCTTGCCGCCCTGCACCGTCAGAGCACCGCGGGAGCCGAAGACCATTTCCTGCGGTTCGCCGATGGCCGTTCCGCCGCTGATTTCTAGGTCCACCACTCGACCGTTCTTGCCACGCATGAGAATCTTGATGTGATCCTCAGCGTCGCCCGCCGCGGCGATGCACTTGAGTTCGCTCCAGAGGCTGTCGATTTCGTAATTCACATATTGCAGGGCGTGGTCGATGATGTGTGGCCCCCAGTTGAGCAACTGCCCGCCGCCGGCGTCGAGAATCGTCTGCCAATCGTTGCGGCGTTGATAATTGTTGCGATGCAGCTTGATGGTGTGAATCTCACCCAGGATGCCCGAATCAATGATCTGCAGAATGTGGTTGAAGGCCCCTTCGAAACGGCGGTTGTGGCGCACGAAGAGCTTGCCGGGGTAGCGCTGGGCGAACTTCACCAGCTTCTTGGCGTCGGCCAGGGTGGTGGCCATGGGCTTTTCGACCAGCACCATTTTGCCGGCTTTGAGGGCCGCCATGGCGTGAGCGGGGTGGTCGGGTGAAAGGGTGGCGATGGAGACGAGTTCGACGTTGTCATCCGCAAGCAGGCCGTCGAGGTCACGGTAGGTCGCGGCCTTGAACTTGTCAGCCAGCATCTTCCGCCGCTCGGCCTTGGGATCGACCCCGGCGACGATTGCGAACTTCTCCGGCCGCTTGGCCAGCTCGACGGTGTGCATGCCCCAGCCAGCCCGGCCCAGTCCCACGATGCCCACGTTGATCGGTTTGTCAGATGCGGTTTTCGCCATGTCCGAAATCCTTGATGAAGGTTTAGCAGAGCAGTATATCGTTTTTCATGGGGTTTCAGCGACTGGAAACAATCACTTTCACGCCAAGAGTCGTTTCACTTCATTTAAGATGGCGCAATGCCAAACGATAGGTCGCAAGAGCAACTGTTGACAATGGCGCGGCAACTGGCGCGACGGCGTTTGTCGTCGTGGCTTGAGACCTCGAATCTGGCCCCGGCAAAGGCCACCGATGACACCGCCTTGGGAGCGATGCCCGCGATCATCCTGCTCCAAGACGAGACGAACCGACAAGGGCCGCCGCTCGATGGTTTGCGGATGCTGGCGTCGGTTGCCCAAGAGGCGGGACGAGCGCGGCCTGACAAGCCGCTCATGTTCCGAGACGCCTTGGGCCATCGCCGGGATGTCTATTTCCCGTTGGTGGCGCATCTGCATCTAGCGGCCTTGGATCGCGTGATGGATTCAATTGGCTCGGCGGATCGGGTTGATGCCCTGGCCCTCGCCGCCGACGTTGTCGCTTCGATGCGCGGGTCGAACCAAGTCGCAAAGCCACCCATCACCACCGAAGTCACAGCGCTGGCGTTGTGGCGGGCGTTGTGCCTCGATGAGATAGCGAGACTGACCAACAATGAGGCCGACCGCGACGACGTGGCCCACGTGGTGGACGCCATCCTGGCCCGGCTTGGTGACGGCGGCAGTTTGCATCCACAGCAGGCCGAGGAATCGCTCGACGCTTGGACTTGGCGCGAGTTGAGCGGCTTGCACGCCCTGCATCACTTGGCACAGGCCGCGCCCCAATCACGCAAAGCGGCGTGGCAATCGCGGGTCAAAGAGATCGCCCTGTTCCACCTCGAAAACACCCAGCCCGACAACACCACCAATCAGCCTTGGGGTTGGCCGGCCTTCGCCGCCTGGCCCGAAACACGCAGTTTCGCCCTGCAACAACTCCACGACGCCCAAGCCCACGGCCTGACGCTCATCGCCGCGATGCTCCTGGCCGACGGGTGTTGAGTTGTTGAGCAAAGCCCCGTATGGGTGAAAATCGAAAATCTTCCACAAAAAGCCGACATTAGAAAACGTCGATTTGCCCGCCACGGGATTAGATTGTATTATGTTGCGCGTCTCACTTCGGGGGAGACTCGCTTCCGGGGAGTGGGACACCCTCCAACCCGATCCCCGTTCCGAAACCCTCTTTACAAGGCGCGACCAGTATGCCCGCAACCCAGCCCAGCTCACCTCCCACCAACAACCCCAAACTCAAGGCCTACGTCGCCGACATGGCGGCCATGTGCAAGCCGGACAAAGTCGTCTGGTGCGATGGCAGCAAGGCCGAGTACGACCACATGGTCGAACTGATGGTCCAAGGCGGCACGGCCGTGCGTTTGGACCCCAAGAAGCGTCCCAACAGCATCTTGGTTCTGTCCGACCCGTCGGACGTGGCGCGGGTGGAGGATCGCACCTTCATCTGCTCCAAGACCAAGGAAGAGGCCGGCCCCACCAACACTTGGGCCGACCCCGCCAAGATGCGCGCCGAAATGAAGCCGCTGTACGACGGCTGCATGAAGGGCCGCACCATGTTCGTCATCCCCTACTCCATGGGTCCCATCGGCAGCCCGATTTCCAACATCGGCATCGAACTGACCGACAGTCCCTACGTCGTGGCCAACATGCACCTGATGACCCGCGTGGGTTCCAAGGTGATCGAAGCCTTGGGCGAAAAGGGCGACTTCGTTCGCGCCCTGCACTCCGTCGGCGCTCCGCTGCAGCCGGGCCAAAAGGATGTTCCCTGGCCCTGCATGCCCGACGTCAATAAGAAGTACATCACCCACTTCCCCGAGGATCGTGAAATCTGGTCCTTGGGTTCGGGCTACGGCGGCAACGCCCTTCTGGGCAAGAAGTGCCACGCCCTGCGCATCGCCAGCGTTCAGGCCCGCGATGAAGGCTGGATGGCCGAGCACATGCTCATCCTCAAGCTCACCAACCCCGAAGGTGTCGTCAAGTTCGTCGCCGCCGCCTTCCCCAGCGCCTGTGGCAAGACCAACCTGGCCATGATGGAACCGACCATCCCCGGCTGGAAGGTCGAAACCATCGGCGATGACATCGCGTGGATGAAGTTCGGCGCTGATGGCCAGCTTTACGCCATCAACCCCGAAGCCGGCTTCTTCGGCGTCGCCCCCGGCACGTCGATGAACTCCAACCCCAACGCCATGCGCACCATCGAGAAGAACACCATCTTCACCAACTGTGTGCTGACCCCCGATGGCGACATCTGGTGGGAAGACATGGACAAGCCCGCCCCGGCGCCCGGCACCGGCGTGGACTGGAAGGGCAACAAGTGGCCCAATGAAAAGGGCGAAAAGGGCGCGCATCCCAATGCCCGCTTCACCGCCCCGGCCGCCCAGTGCCCCGTCATCGCCCCCGAATGGCAGGATCCCAAGGGCGTGCCCATCAGCGCCATTCTCTTCGGCGGTCGCCGCCCCAGCGTCATCCCGCTGGTCAACGAGGCCAAGAACTGGAACCACGGTACGTTCCTGGGTTCAATCATGGGTTCGGAAATGACGGCCGCGGCCTTCGGCAAGATCGGTCAGCTTCGCCGCGACCCCATGGCCATGCTCCCCTTCTGTGGCTACCACATGGGCGACTACTTCGCCCACTGGATCAAGATCGGCCAGAAGTCCGGTGCCAAACTGCCCAAGATTTACTTCGTCAACTGGTTCCGCAAGAGCGCCGAAGGCAAGTTCCTCTGGCCCGGCTTCGGCGAAAACAGCCGCGTGCTCAAGTGGGTCTTCGAACGCTGCCAAGGCAAGGCCCAGGCCCGCGAGACCCCCATCGGCAACCTGCCCGCCGAAGGTGCCATGGACATCCAAGGCCTCAAGGTCAGCAAGGCTGATATGGACGAGTTGACCAAGGTCGATGTGGATGGCTGGCTGTCGGAGATTCCGTCGATGCGCGAGCACTTCGCCAAGTTCGGCGACCGCCTGCCCAAGGCCTTGAACGACGAACTCGACGGCCTCGAGAAGCGTCTCCAAGCCGCCAAGAAGTAAGCTTGAGGTCGAGTTGATGATTCATTAACCCCCGGCCCCGCGCTCCACAGCGCGGGGCCGGTTTGTTTCAACGTTTCAACATGCGTCACGTTCTTCATCCCCCGGCTTGGTATCCTTTGACATCATGCGCGCTTTGCGTTTTCTCATGCTGATGTTGGTCCTCTTTGTCACCGGTTGCGCCACGGAAACGCGGGTGGTGCGCGACGGCTGGGGGCCGTTGCGCGACCTCCAAGACAACCAACAACGCGACCGCGGCGGGGCAAAGGCCCAGGAATACGCCATCCTTTTGCGAAGTTTCGAGGGTGACAAGCGCCTCGCCGAGGCCAAGGACCTGCTGCTGCGCCTGCAACGCGAGGCCGGATGGCATGATGTCTGGTTGGACAAGCGCGACGACAAAGTGCTGGCGTTGCGCGGCCACTACCCCATGCCCGATGTCGATGACGCCACACGCAATCTTTCCCAATCACGCGATCTGATGCTTGATGGTCAACAGGTCTTTGCCGAGGCCCGCGTGATTTCACTCTCCGGCCCCGGTGGCGAAGGCCAAGGGGACACGCAAAAGGCCACGACCAACCCTTGGGATGCGGCCCAATTCGTCGGCATGTACACCCTGCAAATCGGCTTCTACGACGAGGCCTTCGGCCCGACCTTCCGCAAGGCGGCGGAAGAAGCCGTCAAGGTGCTGCGCGGGGATGGCGAACAGGCCTACTTCTACCACGGCCCGAATCGCTCGCTGATCACCTTGAACCTCTTCACCGATGACGACTTCGGCCTGGAGAACAAGGTCACTGCCTACGGCCCGGCCATGCGCGCTTTGCAGGAACGTTTCCCCTACAACCTGGCCAACGGCGTGACCATCATCGAGACGCGGCGGGGTGTGCGAACCGAACAACCTAGCTTCATTGTGCAGGTGCGATAAGTAATCGCTCGCCGAGTTGCTCGCGGTACTCGGCGGGCACGCCGGCGTCGGTGATGATGTTTTGCACTTCGCTTAAGCCACAAACGCGCACCAAGCTCTTGCGCCCGAACTTGCCGGAGTCCATGAGCATCACGCTTTTGGCCGCCTGCTGCATCATCACCTGCTCGACGGATGCCATCGTGAGGTTGATGTTGTAGGCTTCCTGTCCGTAGATGCCGGCGAGCGAAAAGAGCAAGAGGTCGGCGTGCAGGTCCGCCAGGCAACCCGTGGCGATGGCACCGAGGGTGACGCCGGTGCGCGGGTAGAGATTGCCGCCGATGATGAGCAGTTCGACGTCATCCTGATCGGCGAAGTGGTTGGCGATGGCTAGGCTGTTGGTGACGACTTGGATGGGCCGGGCGGTGATCTGGCGGGCGGCGTAAACCACGGTGGACCCGCCGTCGAGCAGCACGGTCATGTAGGGTTCGACCATTGCCGCGGCAGCCCGGCCGATGGCCTGCTTCTGCTCGATGTGCTCGTTCATCCGCGCCGTCAGGGCCACGCCCAGCGACCCGCCGAGTGATCCGCCGTTGTCGCCCGGCCCCGTGCCGCCGTTTGATGATTCACCCCGGTAGATCGCCCCTCCGTGCGTGCGCTCGACCAAGCCGCGGGATTCCAGCGTTTCCAGATCGCGGCGAACCGTCGAGACGCTTACATCCAAGTCCCGCGCCAACTCTTCAAGCTGGGCCGTCTGCCGTTGCCGAAGCGTGGCGAGGATGCGATGTTGTCGTTCAACGATAAGCATGGGGGAATTAGTCTTGAGTCTTGAGTCTTGAGGGATGAGTCTTGAGAGAAAAAGCTTGGACGTCGAGGCCGGGTTTGATGCCTTGACCTCAAGACTCAAGACTCAGGACTTCCCACCCTCCCCTTACCCGGCGAGCTTGGCCCAGGTTTCTTCCAGCGCCCGGGCGCTGCCCTGCAAGCCCGAAAGCTCCTTGGGCCACAGCGCCATTTCCCGCGCTTCGATCACCCCGGCCCGACCCACGACCGTCGGAATCGACAGGCACACACCCTTGAAACCGTATTGCCCGCTCATCCGCGAACTCACCGGCAGGATGCGGCCACTGTCCAAGGCGATGGCGTGGATCACTTCCGCAATCGACAGCCCCACGGCATAACCCGCGCCGCCCTTGCGTTTGATGACCTCCGCGCCGGAACCCTGCGTGCGCTTGAACAACTCGTTCTGCTCATTGACACTCATCAGCGAAGTCAGTGGGATGCCCGCCACCGCGGCGCTGGACCAGATGGGCGTCATGCTGTCGCCATGCTCACCCAAGATCAGGGCCTTGACCTGCGTGGGCGGGAGGTTTTTGGCCTGCGCGATCATGGAGCAAAAGCGGGCCGTGTCCAGCACCGTGCCCAGGCCGATGACCTTGGCCGCGGGCCACTTCAAGTGTTCCACCGCCAGGCGGGTGAGGATATCGACGGGGTTGGAGACAACGAAAATAATCGCGTCACTGCGCAGGCCCGCGGTTTTCAGGTCGTCGAGAATGGCCTTGAAAATCGAGACGTTGCGGTTGATGAGATCGAGGCGCGACTCATCAGGCTTGCGGCGTGAACCGGCGGTGATGCAGACCACATCGGCCTTGGCCGCAGCCTTGATATCCCCAGCAGCGATGGTCTGATCGGCACAGAGCGAGGTGCCGTGGAGCAGGTCCAGGGCCTCGCCCGCCGCCAGGTCGGCGTTGACATCGACTAGGGTGATGGCGCGGACCAGCTTGCCGCATTGCAGGGCGAAGGCGGCGTTAGAACCGACCCGCCCGCCGCCACCGATGATTGCCACGTGAAGACTCATTTCCGCGTTTCCTTTTCAAGACCGAAGCACACTGCCGGTTACCACGGCGATGGTTTAGTTGTTGGCCGCGGCCATGATCTGATCGGTGATCAACTGCACGGTCTGCTCAAACGTTTCCTCATCCATCGCCGGGGGCAGGTCGCGCTGTGACGAAGCCTGTTGCACCTGGCCCGAACGTCCATCGCAGGCCACGGAAGCGGGCCGCACGTCGAACATCGCCAGGAAATCCTGGTTGTTCTCACCCACGCAACCCTCCGGGGCGCAGGCCAGTCGCGGGTCGGCGAAACCGAACTGCTGCTTGACCTTGAGCAACTCGATCATCTGATCCTGCGAAAGCTGATTGGCGTGGCCAAGCTGGCGGGTGAGAATCAAAATGCGGCAATAGGCGTCGAGAATCTCAAGGTTGTAATACGTCTGCTCCAGGGTCTTGCCAAAGGAAACCGAGCCGTGGTTACCCATCAGCACGGTGTTGGTTTCCGGCCCCATAACATCGAGGATGCTCTTGGGCAGGTCGTGGGTCGAAGGCGTGGCGTAACGGGCGGTGGGCACGCGGCCCAGAAAAACCTCGGCCTCGGGATGGATGCCCTCAGGCAGTTGAATGTTGGCGATGGCAAAGGCGGTGGCGTGCGGCGGGTGGCTGTGGATCACCGCGTTGATCTCCGGCCGGGCCTTGTAGATCGCCAGGTGAACCTTGATCTCGCTGGTCGGTCGCCGGCCGTTGGCGTTCTTCTCCACCTGCTTGCCCTCGCCGTCGCAGACCAACAGGTCAGCCGGTTCGAGGAACCCTTTGCTGATGCCCGTGGGCGTGCAGAGGAAGCGGTCCGGGCCGATGCGGGCGGAGTGATTGCCCTCGTTGCCGGCACAGAAACCCTTGATCCAGATGCGGCGACCGATTTCGCACATCTGCGTTTTAAGCTCGCGAAGTTCATTGAATTGCATGGTGTACCTTTGCGTTTTAGTTGAGGTCCAGGACATCGAGAATCGCGGCGTTGTAAGCGTCAATGGGCATGAAGCCCGGCTCGAAGGGCATGGCCGCCTCACGACCTTCGGAGACCGCGATGATCTGCCCCGGCCCCGCGCCGAGTTGGTCAAAGACCACCAGTGCTTCGGGCATGGCCGTGTGCCGCGGGGCGTTTTTGGCCAAGCCGCTCAGGGCCGCGCCGTCGAGCACTTCCACCAACAGCCACTGCCCGGCCCGCAACTGGGGCAGGCCTTGGCTCATGATGATCGTGCCTTTGACGCGGGCGATTCTCATGGGTGGCGATGTCTCGATGGCGGTTGGGGACTTGCCGCGGCTGGCGTGGCAAGTCCAGACGTTTAGCGTTGTAGGTCCGAAAGTTCTCGTTGCACGGTGGCGGGCACGGTGGGCGGTTGTTGGGTGATGCGGCCGACCATCGCGCCCATTGATTTCAAGCCGTGGTGCGGGTATTCGATGACCAGCACGTTGGCACCGAGTTCGCTGATGCCCAGTTCGACGGCCTCGCCGCAGGTGCCGACCACGGCTCGCAAGGCGGGGTTGCGGTTGGCGTAACAGACGGCGCGGGCGGCGCAGCGGACAAACAGGATCCCGCCGGCGAGTCGTTTGGCGCTGACCTCGCGGGCCAACTCACGGATGACCGAGGCGATGACGCTGGGATTGTGGGAAGCGGTGGCGGCGCGGAGCTGGTTACGTTGCTGCGTGACGAGTTGTTGGACGGAGGGGCAGTAGCCGTCGATCCACCAGAGCCATTGGGCATCGGTGGTGGTGGATGGACCTGCATTTTTGCCGGTCGAAGCGTTGGCCGCAATGCGGCGAATCTTCTCGGGATGCTCACGGGCAAAGTCGGCGGCAAGGGGCGAGAACCGGGCATCGGCGGCGAGGGTGGCCACACCAGCGGAAGAAGCCGCGATGGCCGCTTGAAGCTGCGTCGCGGTGAGAATGCCCGACAGCGCGGGCTCCTCAACCTGCTGCGTTTTTTCTTCCTCACGCATCGCACCAGACTTGTCGTTTAGCGCCGCGGCAACAAAGGGGTCAGACCCCTTTTCCGCCTTCTCCTTGAACTTCGAATAATCACCCGTGCAGGTGCCCACGGGCGGACGCACCGCCACCGGCGCGGAAGGCGAAGAAGCCGGAGCCTTGGCGTTGCTGCCCGTGCCCTTCGCTTCACCGCGCGGCTCCATCGCCGCCAGCACTTTGGCGGCGATGTCACGCACGAGATTGGGGTCGATGTTTTGTGCCATGACTTCGTCTTCCCGTCGCTTCAATCCACCAACCCCAGCGTCCAGTACCGCGCCGGGCTGTGCGTGTCGTGGAGCAGTTCCCGCAGGCCCAGGCCGTCGCTGGTGAGAATCACCGTGTCGCCCCGTCCCGCGCCGAGTTTGTCAATCGCCAGCACCGGGTCGCCCGTCTCACCGCCCGCGGCGTCGAGCATCTGGCAGATCAGCAGCTTCACCCCGGCAAGCGAGGGATGCTTGACGGTCGAAGTGGCGCGGCCTGTGATGCGGGCGAGTTGCATGAAAGATCACCTCACACGATCCGCAGGCTGCCGCGCACGCTCATGCGGCGGAAGCGGGTGAAGGTCATGGGGTTGGTCACGCCTTCGCCTGTCGGCGTGGCGATGGAGTAGCTCGGGTAGCCGTTGCCCGCCGAACCCAGGGCCGCGACGCACGGCCCGTTGACCACGAACAGCGTGGTATTCATCACACGCCCCATGCGGGTGATGCGATGAAGATTGTTGGAGTGAATCAGGGCCGTGTGGCCAAAGCCATGCTCGTGCTTGATCGACAGCGCCAACGCTTCGTCGAAGTCACGCACCTTCACAAAGGGCACAAACGGCATCATCTGCTCTTCGGGCACAAACGGGTTGTCTTCGGTCGTTTCACCGTAGAGCAGTTCGATGCCCGCCGGCACATCAAAGCCCGCGAGCTTGCCCAGCACCTGCGGGTCGCGGCCCACGAAATCCTTGTTGACCGCGTAGTGATCCTTGTGCCAGGTGAAGGCGACGTTGGTGAGCTTTTCGATCTGCTGCGTGTTCAAACGCATGGCTCCGGCGTCGGCCATCGCCTGCATCATGCGGTCGAAAACCGAAGCCACCACGAACACTTCCTTCTCGGCGATGCACAGCAGGTTGTTGTCAAAGGCCGCACCGAGAATGATCGACTTGGCGGCATTTTCCAAGTCGGCGGTTTCATCAATTATCACCGGCGGGTTGCCCGGCCCGGCGACGACAGAACGCTTGCTCTGCTTCATCGCCGCCCGCGCCACCGCAGGCCCGCCCGTCGCCACCAGCATCGGAACATCGGGATGGGCAAACAAGGCCTCGGCGCTGCGAAGCGTCGGCGGATGAATCGGACAAATCAACGGATCAATCCCGAACGTCGCCTTGATCGCCTTGTTGAAAGTGCTGACCGCCAGCGCCAGACAGTTGGCACCCGATGGGTGGGCGTTGACCACCATGCTGTTGCCCGCGGCGATCATGTTGATGGCGTTGGCCGTGAGCGTGGGAATCGAGTGGGTCACGGGGGTGATGACGCCCAGCACGCCCCACGGCGCGGCTTCATCGAGGCCGATGCCGTTGTCGCCGCTGGTGCCCACCGTGCGCAGAAACTCAACGCCGGGCACGTTGGCCAAGAGTTCGAGCTTGGCGATTTTGTGATCGAGTCGGCCGACCTTGGTTTCCTCAAGTTCGATGCGGCCCCATTCCGGGGCGTTCTCGACGACGATCTTCTTGATGAGCTTGACAATGCCGTCGCGGACTTCCACGCCAGCTTCGATGAGTTGACGCTGAGCGTGGGCCGCGGCGGCCACGGCGCTGTCCACATCGGCGTGCAGACCACTGGCATCACCGTTGGATGCCGCAGCGGAAGATGACGCACGCCAAGGCCGACCCGATGATGCCGCATCACTTGCCATCGTGGCCTGCGGCGCGGGGGAAGCGGCGGTCGAAGTGCCCATGCGTTTGAGCACTTCCTCCACCACGTTGCTGATTAACGCTTGTTGATTCATGAGTCGGTTGGATCCAGGGCGGGACTCGTTGGAGATTACAGAGTGCGGTCGGGCGTCATTGCACCGGTTTGCCGGCGACGTTGGCCTCATCAATGATGCCGATGATCACCGCGTCGGTGGGCGTCTTGTTCATACCCTCCGCCAGCCGGGCCGAGGAGCCTTGCGCCACGAGCACCAGTTGGCCTTCGCCCGCGCCGATGATGTCCAGGGCCACGATGGCGCGGTTGGTGATACCGAACACTCCCCCCCCCCCGTCGGTGTAGTCCACCTTGAGCGGTTCGACAATCAGCAGCTTGCGGCCGTGGATGGAGGCATCCTTGACCGTCGCCACGATGTGACCTTTGACACGCGCGATGAACATGGTGATCTCGGAGTAAGAAGAAGGCTTGGGGCTTGGGGCTTGGGGCTTGCGCGGCACAAGGTGGCCTCGGACCACGCTTGCGGTTTAGCGCGGCCTCACAGCTTGCTCACATCCTCATGCGGCCGGGCGATGACATTGACCGCCACCACCTCACCGACGCGCCGCGCGGCATCAGCGCCGGCGTCCACCGCCGCCTTGACCGCCGCCACATCCCCTTCAAACATCACCGCCACGTACCCGCTGCCGGGCTTGGCCTGACGCACGAACTTGACGTTGGCGGCCTTGAGCGCCACATCCGTGGCTTCAATGGCGGCGATGAGTCCCTTGGTTTCGATCATTCCGATTGCTTGCTGTGCCATGATTTGGCTCCCTGGGGGTTAACGGTTTACTGTTGTTGCTGACTGTGACTGTTGACGGACTTTGATGTCGATTAACGTTCGTTGCTTCACGCCCGGCTCTTGGTCGTCGCGCCTTGCAGGGCCGCGACCACTTGCCGCGCCACGATGAGTTCTTCATTGGTCGGCAGCACCCACACCGCCACGCGACTTTCCGCGGCGTGATGAATGGCGACCTCGGTGTTGGGCTTGACCATCTGGTTGCGCCGCTCATCGAGCTTCACACCCGCGAAGCCCAAACCCTCGATCACCGCGGCGCGGATGTCGGCGTTGTTCTGCCCGATGCCGCCGGTGAAGGTGATGGCATCGGCCCCGTTGAGCACCGCCAAGTACGCGCCGACGTAATGCCGGATGGACTCGACAAACACGTCGATGGCCAGTTGCGCCCGCGCGTTGCCTTGCCGGGCCGCGGCCTTGATGTCGCGCAGGTCGCCCGACACGCCGCTGATGCCCAGCAGGCCGCTTTCCTTGCCCAGCTTCCGCAGCACTTCGTCGCTGTCCAAGCCCGCGCTCTTGAGTTTCAAGAGGGCGAAAATCTCGAAGTCACCCACCCGCCCGGACTGCGGCAAACCGCTCTGGGCCGAGAGGCCCATGCTGGTGGCGACGCTCTTGCCATCGCGGATGGCGCAGAGGCTTGACGAGCCGCCCAAGTGGCAGTTGATGATGCGTCGCGCCTGCGGGGCCAGTTGCTTCATGCGCCAAGCGACGTAGCCGTGCGAAGCGCCGTGGAAGCCGTAGCGGCGAATGCCCAAGTCCCGCGTCCACTCGTAAGGAATGGCATACGTTTGGCGGGCGGGGGGAATCGTCTGGTGAAAGGCCGTCTCAAAGGCCGCGACTTGGGGCACCCCCGGCAACCGGGTGGCAAAGGCCTTCATCGCCGCGATGTAGGGCGGGTTGTGCGCCGGGGCCACATCGGCGAAACGCTGCATGGTGGCGATGACTTCATCGTCCACCACCACCGCGCCGCTGATGGGCCCGCCATGCACCGCCTTGAAACCAATGGCGTCGAGTTGATCCAGCGATGCCAGCGCGCCTCGTTGCACCAACTCGCGCAGGTGCAGGTCGATGGCCGCGGCGTGATCGGCGAAGAGGGCCGTGCCCGTGGCTTTCTGACCGCCTTGTTCGACAAACCATTCCCCAGCGTTGCCCGCGTCACCAATGCGCTCCACCCCGCCGGTGGCCAGCACAACCTCACCCTTGGCATCCGGCTGGATGTCAAAGAGCTTGTACTTGAAGCTCGTGGAGCCGAGGTTGGCGATGAGGGTGCGCATGGGGGCAAAGGCCGATGGCCAAGGTTGAGCGGTACGGTCCAAACAGATGCGGCAGGGCTTAGAACGCTTCGAGCAGTTGCTCGTTGGGGCGGGCGATGACGTGGGCGGCCACGAGTTCGCCGACCTTGCCGGCCGCATCCGCGCCGGCGTCCACCGCCGCCTTGACGCTGCCCACATCGCCGCGAACGATCACGGTGATGTACGCTCCGCCGATGGGAATCTGCTTGACGAGTTCGACGTCCGCGGCCTTGAGCATGGCATCCGTGGCGTTGATAAGCCCTGAGGTGCCGCGAGTTTCAATCATGCCGATGGCGCTGGCCATAGTTAGTCTCCAAAGAAGGTTGGTTAAGGTCTGAATTGCGGGTGTTGCGTAACGCGGATTACTTGCTTGCCGGGGCTTTCTTCTTGGGCAGGATGCTGGCGACGTCGTCGTGGGGCCGGGGAATGACGTGCACGCCGATGAGTTCGCCGACCTTGCTCGCCGCCGCGGCACCGGCGTCCACGGCCGCCTTGACCGCCGCCACATCGCCGCTGACAAACGCCGTAACCATGCCCGAGCCGATCTTGTCCCAGCCCAGCATCGTCACATTGGCGCTCTTGAGCATGGCGTCGCTGGCTTCGATCAGCGCCACCAAACCCTTGGTCTCGACCATTCCGATTGCCTGTTGAGCCATGTCATCTTTCCTTTCAGTTGCGGACACCGTTTTCATTTTGGTGTCGGGTGTGTGTTGCACGTCCGGGGGGACTTGATTCCGGG
>JBBRGB010000079.1:0-13867 GCA_038241095.1 Phycisphaerales bacterium | reverse complement strand
CGGCACGGGGGCCCGCGAGGCGCAAAAGCTCTGCCCCGGCATCCGCTTGGTCGTGGCCCGGCCACGGCTTTACGTCGAGTACCACCATCGCATCATCGAGGCTGTGGAAAACTGTCTGCATGTCGATCAGGTCTGCTCCATTGACGAGATGTACGGCAAGCTCTTGGGAGTGGAACGGGAGCCGGAAAAAGCAGCCGCCCTGGCACACGAAGTCAAGGCGGCGATTCGTGGCAAGGTTGGCGAGTCGCTCCGCTGCTCCATCGGCGTGGCGTCCAACGCCTGGTTGGCAAAGGTGGCGTCCGACATGCAAAAGCCTGACGGCATGACCATGATCCTTCCCGAACAGTTGCCCGAAGCTCTTTTCAAGCTGGCGCTGACGGATCTGCCTGGCATCGCCCGCATCGGTCGAAAACTCGGCCCGGAAGGAATGAAGGCCCGGGTGTTCCACATTCAGACGGCAAGCCAATGTCCAGGCATCCGTACGCACAAAGGGAACCTTGGCCCATGTGATACCGTCATCCGAGTTCAGGGTCGTCATGAGACACGCTTGAACATTGTCAGGAAGAGGGTTCTTTGTGGTAATCATCAACGCCAGACTCTCTCCCTGACAAGCGCGCGAGAAACTCTGACGGCCAACGGGATAGGAGCGGTAGACATGCATGGCAATGGGGTGCACGCATGGACGCTCTGGCAACACGGGAATCCGGCGATGTGTGGTCGGGGCAGAAGTTTTGATAACGGCACCTCTGGTCTTTACGACAGAATCTTTCGGATCGACTGCAGTTCTTGCGCACGCTTGGCCGTGGTTTCCATTGCGGCTCCTGACTTCCGCGTTATCGTGGTTGTGGGCGTGGATTAGACTGTGCCTTCCGGCTTTGCCTCAACCTTGGCGTCGGACTTGGGATCTGTTTTGACATCGCTATTGGGTTCGGCTTTGATTCGGTCCTTGTTCAGGGATCGTTCTCTGGGCGTTTCACCGGCCTTGGTGTGATCGAAGATCCGGTAGGCCAGTAGTTTGATGCGGTCATTGACCAGGAACCACAGCAGTGCATAGACCCATACGAGTCCCGCCCAACCCCAGCCCAGGGGCGTCATAAAGAACCCGTAAACCGCAATCAGCGTCGCGAGGATTTGAGTGCCGAGTACCGCAATCCATAGAATCTTGGCGGGGCGTATGGACCAGAACGAGCCACGCGTCCGCGTCAGGAAAATCGTCAAGTGCCCCGCCACCGACAGCTTCAGATACATGAGCGTCTGGATGTGCGCTCGATCCAGATGAAAGACGCGTTCCCCGAGATAGAACAAGCCAAAAGCCGAAACGACTCCGAGGATGCCTAGCACCGTGGAGATGCCCAGCACCATGCGCATGTTCCAAGCCTCGGGCTTGTCCTTGTAATGAACATTGTCGTAGGCGATTGACAGGATGGCACCATCGTTGAGCAACGCCAGCATCACGATCATGACCGCCGTCAGCGGATAGAAATTGAACACTAGGATCGCCAGCGTCATGAAGAACAGCACGCGCAGGGTCTCGGCGATGCGATAGATCGCGTAGCTGTTCATCCGCTGGAAGATGCGGCGGCTCTCTTTGATGGCATCAATGATCACGTCCAAGCCGGGCGTCAGCAGCACGATGGACGCCGCCGCGCGGGCTGCGTCGGTGGCACCCGAAACGGCGATGCCACAGTCGGCTTTCTTGAGCGCGGGGGCGTCATTGACGCCGTCGCCGGTCATGCCGACGATGTGGCCACGCTTCTGCAGAACATCGATGATGTGGAACTTGTGTTCTGGAAACACCTGGGCGAAACCATCGGCCTTTTCGATGGATTCGGCCATTGTCGGCGTCTCCTTCCTTTTGGAATCTCCCAAGCTGGCGGCATCAAGGATGTTGGTGCCCATGCCCAGCTTTTTGGCGGTCTCCTTGGCGATGGCAAGTGCATCGCCGGTGACCATCTTGATCTTCACGCCCATTTTGCCCGCCGTCGCGATGGTGGCCTTGGCGTCATCCCGTGGCGGATCAAACAAGGGCAATACACCGAGAAACCGCCAAGAACCGTCCTCCTGGGCCCGTGCGACGCCCAGCGCGCGAAATCCGCGTGCGGCGAATTCGTCAACCGCCTTATCGACGGCAGGCTTCACCTGCCCGCTATTTGCCGACAACGCCAAAATCACCTGCGGGGCGCCCTTGGTCACTTTGAATGTCTTTCCATCTTTGTCCTTGACGGTGGCCTCGGTGCGTTTGTGCACCGGGTCGAATGGCTGGAAGTGCACCACGTCATAGCTCGTTAAGGCATCCTTGTTTTTGAGTCCGCCCAGGACAGCCAAGTCAATTGTGTCATTGTCATCTGAACGCGACGCCAAGGCGCCATTGAGGATGATTTCATCCGGGGGGACAGTATTCACGCTGAACGGATCACCCAGCGTCAATATGTTCTGGGTCAGGGTGCCGGTCTTGTCCGCACACAACACGTCCACGCCCGCCAGTTCCTCGATGGCCACCAGTTTGCTCACGATGGCCTGCTTCCTGGCGAGCAGACGCGCGCCAACCGCCATCGTCACCGAGAGCACCGTTGGCATCGCCACGGGAATCGCCGCCACGGTCAGCACCAAGGCGAACTGCAAGGTGCCGAGGATCGGATCGCCGCGGAAAAGTGCGACGGTCACAATCCCTGCGACCAGCGTCACCGCGAGAATGATCAGGTAATTGCCGATCTTCAAGACGGCCTTTTGAAAATGGCTGACGGTCTTGGCCTCCTGCACCAGTTGCGCTGTCTTGCCAAAGTAAGTTTCTTCGCCTGTGGCGTAGACCAATGCGCCGATTTCTCCCCGGCGGATGATCGAGCCGGAGAAGACCGCCTCGCCAGCTTTACGCGTGGCGGGCAAGGATTCTCCCGTCAGCGCGGATTGATCCACTTCGACCTCATCGCCCTCCAGCAATCGCGCATCGGCCGGCACAATGTCTCCCAGTCGCAAACGGATGACGTCGCCTGGCACCAGTTCCCGCGACGCCGGGTTTATCCACTTGCCATCGCGCTTCACTCGAGCCTTGATGGCCAACTTGGCCTTGAGGGCGGCGATGGCGTTGCCGGCCTGGCGCTCTTCCCAGAATCCGACCATGGCGTTGGCGGCAAGCAAAAGAAGAATGATGAAGAAGTCCGGCCAGTGGCGGACCACTCCCGACAAGATGACGGCGATTTCGATCATCCACGGGATCGGCCCCCAGAAATAACTGAGAAATTTCAGAAAGGGATTGGGGTTCTTCTCCGTGAGTTCGTTGGGCCCATATTGCGTGAGCCGCTTCTTGGCCTCCGCGTCCGTGAGGCCCTCCGGCGACGATTGCAGCCTTTTCTCCACCTCCGCCATGGGCAAGGACTTCAAATCGTCTTTGGGATCTGGCTTGGAACCGGGCTTTAGGTCAGTGGCATTTGATTGGTCGGCATCGGGTTTCATGGCGGGTAGCCTTTCAGCCACGGCAAACATTAGATTGTCGTGTGCATGCGTTCACGGTCATCTATTTTCCATTGCGGTGCCATATTCGCCGCGTCGTGCCGCTCGATTGCACCGCGCCCGGTGGAGCAGCGACTGTTGGGCGGAATTTGTGTTCGCGTCATGGCCTTTCCATATTTCAAGGGCCGGCTGCTGGATGGCACGGGCAAAGGAAAATGCCAAGGCCCACGGCATTCGTGACTTAAATTGAACGTTCATCGCGTTCAATCGAGCCGAGGCAAGCTCAGGGCTCTGTCCACCCGACAGGAATGCGATCCCGGGAACCGCGGCGGGAACCGTCCGCAAAAAGCATCGCACGGTCGCATCCGCCACCTGCTCAACGGCTTCCTGTTGGGGGCAACCCAGCCCCGGAACGACCATGTTGGGCTTGAGCAACATCCCTTCCAGCATGACCCGCTGCGTGGAAATCTGGCGGAAGACCTCTCGCAGAACATCCTCCGTGACCGCCTCGCATCGTTCCATCGTATGTTCGCCATCCATCAGCACTTCCGGTTCAACGACCGGAACCAGTCCGGATTCCTGACACAGCGCGGCGTAGCGCGCCAATGCGTGAGCATTGGCCTCGACGCAACCGCGACTGGGAATACCGTCGCCCACGGCAATCACCGCGCGCCACTTGGCAAAGCGAGCGCCCATGTGGGCGTATTCCGTCAACCGGTCGCGCAATCCATCCAGACCTTCGGTGACTTTCTCCCCCGGATGGCCGGCCAATGTCTTTGCACCCATATCCACTTTGATGCCCGGAATGATGCCGGCATCAGTGAGAACTCTGACAAAGAAAGTGCCATCCCGCGTTTGCTGGTGAATCGTCTCGTCGTAGAGGATCGCACCGCCAATGCTCGCGCCGAGACCGGGCGTGGTAACGATCATTTCCCGATAGGCGCGTCGGGCCTCCACGGTCTGTGGGATTCCCAATGCCGCAAAGCGTTTGTTGCAGGTTGGATTGCTTTCATCCATCGCCAGCAGGCCCTTGTCGTCGGCGAGCAAGGCCTTTGCCGTACCCATCAATGACTGTTGATTCATGTTGTGGCGTCCCATTTCCAGTTCCTGATTTCCGGGAGATCCTGGCCGTGCTCATCGATGTACTGCTTATGCTCAATGAGTTTGTCTTGGAGTTTGCGTTTCAAGCGGGCACCCTCTTCGCCGGTCTGCGGCAGGCGATCGATGACGTCCATCACGAGATGGAAACGATCGAGGTCGTTCAGCACGGTCATGTCAAACGGCGTGGTGATCGTGCCTTCTTCCTTGTAACCGCGGACGTGAAGGTTGTGGTGGTTGTTGCGGCGGTAGGTCAGCCGGTGAATCAGCCACGGGTAGCCATGGAACGCGAAGATGATGTGCTTGTCCTTGGTGAACAGCGCATCGAAAGCGGCCTCGCTCAACCCGTGCGGATGTTCGGTCTGTGGCTCCAGCTTCATCAAATCCACGACGTTGACCACGCGAACTTTCAGGTCGGGCAGATGTTGGCGCAGAATGGATACGGCAGCGAGCGTCTCCAACGTGGGCACGTCGCCACAGCAGGCCATCACCACATCGGGTTCGCCGCCGGCGTCATTGCCGGCCCATTGCCAGATGCCGATGCCTTCGGTGCAATGCTGGACGGCGGCCTCCATGGTTAACCATTGCGGGGCCTGATACTTGCCGGCGATCACCACGTTGACGTAATGACGACTGCGCAAACAATGATCCCAGACCGACAGCAGGCAGTTGGCATCCGGTGGCAGATAGACGCGCACGATGGAGGCCTTCTTGTTCACGACGTGATCAATGAAACCGGGGTCTTGATGGGTAAAGCCGTTGTGCATCTGTTGCCAGACATGGGAGGCCAGCAGGTAGTTCAACGATGCGATGGGCACCCGCCACGGCAGGCCGGCGGTGACTTTGAGCCACTTGGCGTGCTGATTGAACATCGAGTCCACAATGTGAATGAATGCCTCGTAACAGTTGAACAGCCCATGCCGGCCGGTGAGCAGGTAACCTTCAAGCCAGCCTTCGCATTGATGTTCGCTCAACATCTCCATCACTCGGCCATCGAGGGCGAGAAACTCGTCGTTGTCCTGCTTCCGTGCGTCCCACTGCCGGTTGGTCACTTCAAACACCGCGTTCAAGCGGTTGGAGAGCGTTTCATCGGGGCCGAAGATGCGGAAGTTGCGTTGCTCCCGGTTGAGTTTGGCGACATCGCGCAGGAACACGCCGAGTTCGTGCGCGTCGGCGGCGCTAACCGATCCGGGTGAAGGCACGTTGACCGCGTATTTGCGGAAGTCCGGCATGATCAAATCGCGGAGCAGCCGGCCGCCGTTGGCGTGCGGGTTGGCGCCCATGCGTCGCTCACCCTTGGGCGCGAGTTCAGCCAATTCCGGCTTCAATCGGCCCTGCGTATCAAACAGCTCATCCGGTCCGTAGCTGCGCAACCAATCCTCCAGCAGCTTGAGATGTTCAGGATGAGTGGCGGGATCGGAGAGCGGCACCTGATGTGCACGGAACGTGCCTTCGACTTGCAGGCCGTCCACCCACTTAGGCCCCGTCCAGCCTTTCGGGGATTTGAGGACAATCATGGGCCAGCGCGGGCGCATGGTGTTGCCGCTGACACGAGCTTGGTGTTGGATGCGCCGAATCTCCTCTACCACCTGATCCAGCGTCGCCGCCATGGCCTCGTGCATCAGCGTTGGCTCATGTCCCTCGACGTAATAAGGCGTCCAACCGTTACCGCGGAGGAACTGGTCCAATTCCTCCGGTTCAATGCGCGCTAGGACGGTTGGGTTGGCGATCTTATAGCCATTGAGGTGCAGAATCGGCAACACTGCGCCGTCGGTCACGGGATCCAGGAATTTATTGGACTGCCACGATGTCGCCAGCGGTCCGGTTTCCGCCTCGCCGTCGCCGACGACACAGGCGACGACGAGATCGGGATTATCGAACACCGCCCCGAACGAGTGGCTCAGCGAGTAACCCAGTTCTCCACCCTCATGGATCGAACCCGGGCATTCTGGCGAGACATGGCTCGGAATGCCACCGGGAAACGAGAATTGCTTGAACAGTTTTTGCAGCCCTTGCTCGTCCTGACTGATATTCGGGTAAATCTCGCTGTAAGTGCCCTCCAGATACGTGTTGCCCACCACGGCCGGGCCGCCGTGTCCCGGGCCGGAGACGTAGATCATGTCCAAATCGTATTTCTTAATGACTCGGTTCAAATGTACATAGATGAAGTTCTGCCCGGGGGTCGTGCCCCAGTGCCCCAACAGCAGGTGCTTCACATCCGCGATCGCCAAGGGCCGCTTCAGCAGTGGATTGTCATAAAGATAGATCTGTCCGACTGAAAGATAATTGGCGGCGCGCCAGTAGGCGTTGATCTTGCGAAGCGACTCAGGCGAGAGCGGTGCGTTGGCGTTCGTTGCTTTCGGCCCGTTGACATCAGGTCGGACGTATTCATCAGCGAAGTTGGTTGACATTGTTCGTTCCTGTAAGTTGACCCGAAGCGCTCCTAGGGGAGGGCTTGGGGCGTTGGTTGAATCACCCGCTTGGCCGGCCTCAAGGCGAGGTTGTCCGACATCACATAGAAAAGCATGAGCACGATCATCAGCACCACCACGAACCAGACCCGCCAATCTCGATGCGCGCGCTTCAAGAAGTCGCGGCGCGGGTGAGCGTGATCACGAGCCTTGGACCCCTGATTCTCCGCATTTTTCTTATGCGAGCTCATTTGCTTCCTTCCAACATGGTTTGAAGTTTCCCTTTACCGTTGAGGTCGAGTACGTGACAAACCATTTCGGCGATCATCCGTTCTTCGTCGGTGTGCATGACGCGGACCATTACTCGGCTGGCGGCTGCGGAAATCACGCCCGCGTTCGTGGCATTCGCCTCTTCCTCAAGTTCGATTCCCAGAAACTCCAGCCCGGCACAGACCCGCCAGCGGACCAAGGGCGCGTTTTCGCCGATGCCGCCGGCGAAGACCAGCGTGTCCAATCCACCGAGCGCCGCGGCGAAGGAACCAACCCACTTCTTGATCTGGTAGCAAAACAGGGCAATCGCCTCCGCCGCACGCACGTCCCTCGCTTCACGGTCAAGTAAGTCGCGCATGTCGGAACTGGTTTCGGATATCCCCAGCAGCCCGGACTGAAAGTTGACCATCTTGTTGAACTGCTTGGCGCTCATGTTTTCGGTGGTCGCCAGATACCAAACCAGCCCTGGATCCAAGTCGCCCGAGCGCGTGCTCATGGGCACCCCGGCGGCGGGAGTGAAGCTCATACTGGTATCCATGGGCTTGCCCTCACGCACCGCAGCCAGACTCACGCCGTTGCCCAGATGGGCCAGGACAACCCGACCGTGCGCCGCTTCGGCACCAGCCACGCGAGCCAGTTCTTCCATGAGAAACGCATACGACAACCCGTGAAACCCATACCGCCGCACACCCCGCGCCTCGTAGCGGCGCGGAATCGGCAACTGTTGCGCCACGCGCGGCAGGTCTTGGTGAAAAGCCGTGTCGAAGCACGCCACTTGGGGCAGATTAGGAAACCGGCGATGAAACGCCTCGGTGAGCAGGATTTCCTCCGGCAGATGCTCGGGGTCAAAGGCGCTGAGACCGTGCAGTTCCTCGATCATGCCTGCGTCAATGCGCTGCGGCTGGCTGTATTTCGGTCCGCCATGCACCACGCGATGCCCCACTGCCGTCAACGCTTCCCGTCCGCGTTGTTGCCCAATCCAATCCATCAGAATGCCCACCGCCGCCGTGTGATCCGGCGCTGTCACCGAACGCGAAAAAGTGTCGCCCGGATTCGAGCCTTTCACTTTGAAAGTGGACTCCCACAATCCAATCCGCTCGATAGCGCCATCCAGTATCCGTCTGAGCGATTCACCGGACTCGAACATCGCAAATTTGATGCTCGACGAACCGCCGTTGATCGTTAGGATGCGAGGCTTGTCTGGACCATCTGCTGGGGCATGTTTGGGGGGATCTCTCATCCATGCACCTCAATTCCCAGTGAGGCGAGTTTTCGTCGCGTGGATTCGCAATCGGTGTGAAGAAGGCCGTGAATCCCCAAACTCTCCGCAATTTGTACGAACATCGGAGTATTGTCGATGAAGACCACCTGCTCGGGCGGCATGTGGGCAAGGTCCAGCGCCAGCCGAAAAATGTCTTTGTCGGGCTTGCGGAGATGCACATAGCAGGAGGAAACAAAGACATCCACAAACGCGTTCAATTTGAATGCGTGAATCCGGTGAGCATTGAGTTCCCGCGACTCATTGCTCACCACGACGACTTTCAGCCCGAGTTGCGTCTTCAACCGCGAGGCCAGTTCGATCATGTCCGGGTAAGGTTTGGATTGCGCGAACATGAAGCGCCGAAACTCCCCCCGGCTAAATGACCGCTTCTGATGGAAGACCACAAGATCCAGATACTCCTCAAGCGTTAGTTTTCCTTCCTCGAAAGTGGCAACGTTGAGGTTATGCCGATCCTCCATCTCCGCCCAATCCAACCGATAAAGCCTGGCCGCCGTTTCGCGCGCATGATGATCCCATCCATCGGTGAGCAGAACTCCACCGATGTCCAGGAAGAGGCAGCTGATTGGGATTGCTTTCTTCATCGTTTTCACTTCGAGTCATCTCTGCCACAGGATTCGGTCGTCTTCCAGGGGAATCGCAACGCCATCCCGGAACGGAATCACGCGCGCCGTAAAATCCGCTGCGGGATGGTCCGCTGATACCGTCGCGCTGTAAACGTATCCGCCTGATGCGGCGGCAAGCGGGCGCACGCGATTCATCTCCCGCAATATGGGAGGACCACCCGGATCTCCGTTGGCATAAAGCTCTACCCGCACGGCCTTGGGGTCGAGGTCATTGAGGAAAACCTGAACTTCGAATTCATGCTTCTCGTGGCGAGTCTGAATCTTGAGTTCGCCGAAACGCAATGCCACCCAGTTTTGATCCAGGCCGTGCCGCCAATTGACGAAATCCTTGCCCACTGCCCCATTATTGGCCGTGCGTAAGCGGTAGGCCGCGGCAGCCGGAAGATAATGTTGCTCCGTATACTCGCGCACCGTGCGGTCAGCCGAGAATTGCGGCGACAACCGTGCCATGCTTTCCCGCATCCGCTTGACCCAACCGATGGGGATTCCGCTGGCATCCCGTGAGTAAAATTCTGGGATTACTTCGCGTTCCAATAGACCGTAAAGGGCATCGGCTTCGATGGCATCCCAGGCGGGATCATCGCCATGCTCCCGGCCGTCGCCCAGCGCCCACCCGACTTCCGGCGTGTATGCCTCCGCCCACCACCCATCCAACTCCGAAAGATTGATGCCGCCGTTGACCAGCACCTTCATGCCGCTGGTCCCGCTGGCCTCCCACGGTCGCCGGGGGGTGTTGATCCATACATCCACCCCTTGCACCAGCCGTTCGGAGAGCAACATGTCATAGTCACTCAGGAAGATCACGTGGGCGCGAACATCGGGACGGCGAAGGAAGCGCATCCACTCCTGGATCAGGGCCTGTCCCGCCTGATCCGCTGGATGAGCCTTGCCGGCCATGATGAGTTGCACGGGCCGTTGCGAATTGGTTAACAGGCGCAGCAACCGCCCGGGATCGTACAGCAGCAAGTTGGGTCTCTTATAGGTCGCAAAACGCCGGGCAAAGCCCAATGTCAATGCGTTGGGATCAAAGAAATGTTTCGCCTCTTCGATGGCGTCTGGTGATGCGCCGGACGCAGCCAGTTGCCCGGACAAGCGCTCGCGTGCGTATTCAACGAGAGACTTGCCGGCGGACATGCGAAATTGCCAGAGATGGGCGTCGGAAACGCTGCGAATGCTTTGCTCAAGCGTGGTCGCCGTTCCCTGCCAGCGATCTTTTCCGCAGACCTTGGTCCAAAGATCATCCGCCGGAGCCGAGTCCCAAGTCGGCATGTGGACGCCGTTGGTCACATGTCCGACGGGAACTTCGTCGGTTGGCCAGCGCGGGAATAGTGGCTCAAAAAGATGCCGGCTCGCCTTTCCATGCAAGCGGCTTACACCATTGACCGACCCACTTCCACGAACCGCCAGGTAAGCCATATTGAAAGGCTCTGACAAATCGTTTGGTTTCTGGCGGCCCAGCGCCAGAAAATCGTGAAGCGAAATGCCGAGTGTTTCCCGCGCGTAACGAATGAGATACTGTTCAATGAGCGCAGGTGGGAAACGGTCGAAACCGGCGGCTACCGCCGTATGCGTGGTAAAGAGGTTCCCGGCGCGTGTGGCGGTCAGCGCGACTTCAAACGGCTGATGCGTTTCTTGCATGAAGTCGCGTGCCCGCTCCAACACGGCAAAAGCTGCATGACCTTCATTCAAATGGCAGACTTCCGGCCTTATCCCCAGCGCAACGAGCAGCCGCCATCCACCGATCCCCAACAGCATTTCTTGTTTGAGGCGTAGCTCCGGACCGCCACCATAGAGTTCGCTGGTGATCCCCCGATGCGCGGGGTAGTTTGCGGCGTCATTGCTGTCGAGCAGGTAAAGCTTCACCCGGCCCACTTGGACTTGCCAGGTGCGCAGCCAGACGGAAAAACCTGGCAGGGCTATTTTCAGCCGCAGCCACTCGCCATTCCGTTGGCGCACCGGCGAGATCGGCAACTGACCGGGATCGTTGTAGGGGTAAAGCGCTTGTTGTGCGCCATTTTTATCGATCACCTGGCGAAAGTACCCCTGTTGGTACAGCAGTCCCACGCCGACCACGGGCACGCCCAGATCGCTGGCGGCCTTGAGTTGATCCCCCGCCACATTGCCCAGCCCGCCCGAGTAGATTGGCAAAGCTTCGCTCAACATGAATTCCATGCTGAAATAGGCGACGCGGGTCAGGGAACTCTTGGGATGATTCCGCTGAAACCACGCGCGCGACTTCACCGCTTGCCGGTGGGTCTGCACCAAGCCATCCACTTCCTTGCGAAACGCGGGGGTGGCCAGCAACTTCTTGATTTGGTCACGCGAGGCGGTCTCCAGAACCACCCACGGATTATGCGTGCTTTCCCACAACTCTGAATCCAGCTGGCGCCACACGTGGTCGGTCGCATGATTCCACGACCAGCGCAGATTCAGCGCCAACTCACGCAAAGAATCAAATCCCTCGACCTCCACGGGCTGCAGGCCATGGATTGACGGGCTGATGGGTGTGGGTGTGCTCATAATGACTCCTTCGTGTTCCAATTTGCCGCCAAAGCAGCTCCCACAATCCGCTGCGCTTCCTCAACGATTCGGCCCAGATGATCCGCACCGCGGAAACTCTCGGCATATATTTTGTAGATGTCTTCGGTGCCCGAGGGGCGCGCCGCAAACCAGCCGCCGGCGGTAACCACTTTCAACCCGCCGATGGCGGCTTTGTTGCCCGGCGCGCGCGTCAGCTTGGCCGTGATCGCATCGTCGGCCAGTTCCGTTTCCTTTACCGCCTCCGGTGACAACTTGGCCAGACTTGCCTTCTGTTCCGGCGTCGCCGGGGCATCAATGCGGGTATAAAAGAATGCGCCGAATTCCGCCGTCAGATCGCGAAAATGTTCGCTTGGATCTTTCCCGGTGCGCGCGGTGATTTCCGCCGCCAGCAAATCCATGATCGGTCCGTCCTTGTCAGTCGTCCAAACCGTGCCGTCAAGCCGCGGAAAACTGGCCCCCGCACTCTCTTCGCCTCCGAAACAAAGCGATCCGTCGAAGAGCCCTGAGGCAAACCATTTGAAGCCCACCGGCACTTCGCAGAGCTGGCGAGCGAACTTGCTCACCACACGATCAATGATGCTGCTGCTCACGACAGTCTTGCCCACCATCGCATTCACCGGCCAGAGCGGACGATGCGTGAGCAAATAGCCAATGGCCACTGCGAGATAATGGTTGGGGTTCATTAGACCACCGGAGGGCGTGACGATGCCATGCCGGTCCGCGTCCGGATCGTTGGCGAAGGCCACCCGATATTGGTCCTTGAGGCTCACAAGTCGGGCCATCGCATAGGGGCTGGAACAATCCATGCGGATCTTCCCATCATGGTCGACGGTCATGAATGAAAATCGCGGATCGAGCTTGGGATTGACGACCGTCAGATTCAATTTGTAGATGGAACTGATTGGCTCCCAATATGGCAGCGATGCTCCCCCCAGCGGGTCGACACCCAATTTCAAGCCCGCGTCGCGAATGACGTCCATATCCACGACGGTCCGGAGGTCGTTGACATAGGGCAAAATGAAATCTTCGGCGTGCGTGGCCGTCACCTTGAGCGCGGTGGCAATCGTCACACGCTTCACCCCGGCGTTCTTCCCACGCAACAATTCGTTGGCGCGGTCCTGAATCCACGTCGTTTCGCCGGTGTCGGCCGGTCCACCGTTGGTCGGGTTGTACTTGAAGCCTCCGTCTTCCGGCGGATTGTGCGAAGGAGTGACCACAATGCCGTCGGAGAGGCCTGTTTTGCGTCCACGGTTGTAGGCGATAATGGAGCGCGAGATGACCGGCGTCGGCGTTACGCCGTCGTCGGGCTGAATGATCGTTTCCACGCCGTTGGCCGCCAAAACTTCCAACGCGGTGCGCTGGGCGGGAGAGGACAGCGCGTGCGTATCCTTGCCCATGTGCAACGGGCCGTTGATATCCTTGCTTCGGCGGTACTCGCAAATGGCCTGCGTGATCGCGAAAATGTGTGCCTCGGTGAATGTCCCCCGAAGCGACGAACCGCGATGTCCGCTCGTACCGAATATTACCAGCTGGTTTGGGTCCGCCAAATCGGGTTGCCGCTCGTAATATTCACGCTCGAGCCGGGCCAGGTCCACCAGCATCGCCTCGGAAGCCGGCTTTCCGGCGAGTGGAGAAATCGTCGTTTTCATCTTTGGTTCCTCCACGTCGCCGGGCACTTGCCAGCAGTGGAGGCCTCGAGAACACAAAAACGCCGACGCGGCCGAACTTCAAACGGTTTCAATTGCGTCGGCCAACTCATTAACGGACCCTCCGTCTCAACGCCGGATTGCTCTTTAGTTGGCCATCCGAAGACTTCGGTATTCCGCTGGAGTCACGCTCCTCCATTGCGATGACTCTAGGCGCATCCGCCACACAAAGCTGAGATGTTGTCAAAAGTGTGGATGTGGGTTTGATCAGGCGGCGTGTGATTCAGTCGTTCCCCCGCGAGGTTCACCGACGGGCACGAGTCAGCTCAATAGTGTTGGGAACCACTACCACCGGGAAACATACATGGAAGCTGGTATGCCTGTGGTTGGTGCTGACAATCGAGTATTCTAGTCCCCCTCGTCAAATATACTCCTGCATAAACAATTCTCGCCGATAATGCTCTCTGGCAGATTGGGAGCACGCTATGCGAGTGGCCTTGAAAGTGTTGTTGACCGATCCTCAACGTCGGGAGCTGTCGGCCCTGTCAC
>JBBRGB010000078.1:0-14131 GCA_038241095.1 Phycisphaerales bacterium | reverse complement strand
TGGTGGACGTGCGGCCCGCGGCCAAGCATCAAGCCGGTCACATCCCCGGTTCGATCAATATCGCCCTGCCCGACATCGTCGAAGGCGACCCGCAACTCAACAACGCCAAGGCCATCGTCGTGTACGGCTCTGGCTATCAGGACTACCTATCCCCCGCGGCCGCCAAACGTCTCATGGCCTTGGGTTACAAGAACGTGTACGACTACCGTGGCGGCTTGGAACTCTGGCAAGACGATGGCGGTACCCTCACGGACGCGCCTGCTGGCGAGCCGCGCACGCAGTAAGCGGTGCATGAGGACTCAAAGCCCCAAAGCGTAAGCCCTCTGCGAAACATCGCTCGCGTACGCATCGCGGCCCGCATGGGATCGCACCGCGAAACAGAAAATCATCCGCTTACTTCGTGCGCGGCTCTTGGCTCAAGCGTCTTGCGCGGGCCAGAACACCTTGGGCGGGCGGTTGTCACAGGGCTGCAACTTCGCCGGGTCGTACTGCACATCTTCGCGCCCCGCCAACTGCTGCTGCATCATCTCCCGCAATGGTTGCAAGGCCACGGCATCACCCGACAGGTCGTGCAACTCGTGGGGGTCGTCCGCCAGATTGAACAACTGTTCTTCATTGGTTTTGGTAAACCACAAGTATTTCCATTGCCCATGCACCAGCCACTGGTTGCCTTCCTTGCCGCAGGCGCACTGGCCGTAGATCGTCTCCCGTGGCGATCCCGCTTCCCCTCGCATCACTGGCAAGAGCGACTTGCCATCCAGCCCGTCGGGAATCGGCACCCCCGCCAGGTCCAACACCGTGGGCATGATGTCCTCCCAGCAGACCAAGGCATCGCTCTTGCCGCGCGGCACGTCCACGTTCCTGCCCGTAATAAAAAACGGCACGTGGGCCGAGGACTCATAGGGCAGCGACTTGCGGAACAGATGATGATCCCCCAGCATCTCGCCGTGATCCGAACTAAAGAGAATCCACGTCGGCTCCTTGGCACGCGGGTTCATGTACTCGAAGAATGAATCCAGCACGAAGCGGATGCGGTCGTCCACATGCTCGATGAGGCCGTAGTACCCCGCGATGGCATCGTGGATTTCATCACTGGGGAACGGCCCGGCGACGCTGTCGCTGGCGATGCCCCGCCGAGTGTCATCCCCCATCGGTGCCCACTGCCCCAACGTCGGTCGCAGATCATCCCGTCTGATGTAGCGATCCCAATAAGCCTGCGGCGGCGTCAGGGGCGGGTGCGGCGAGACGAACGACAGGTGCATGAACCACGGACAACTCGGATCGCGCCAGCGGCGGAAAAACCGCTCGGCTTGATTGGCGACCCAACTGGTGTGGTGATAGTCCTCTTGCAGGTGGAACGGCCGCGCATTGCGGGCGTTGCCGTTGACCCCGTGGCCGTTGCCAGCGAACTCCACGCCCTTTTCCGCCAGCCAGTGCGAGTAATCGTTGTCGTTTTGCGTGGGGCTGGTGGGGCGGTGGTTGGCCGAGTCGCCGCGGATCATGTGGTCATAGCCGAAGCGTTTGCGTTGGGGGTGGAGGTGGAGCTTGCCGACGAGTTGGGTTTGGTAGCCGTGGGCCGAGAGCACGCCGGGCATGGTGTGGGCAGGGTCGAAGTCCACACCGTCTTTGTAGGACCTCATGCCGTGGGATTCGGGGTGCAGGCCGGAGATGAGCGTGCGCCGGGCGGGAATGCAGACGGGGCAGGTGACGTAGCAGCGGGAGAAGTTGGTTCCCGAAGCCGCCAGGGCGTCCATGTTGGGCGTGCGCAGGATGGGATTGCCGTTCAAACCCATTGCGTCAAAGCGTTGTTGATCGGTGGTGATGAGGAGGATGTTGGGGCGTCGTTGGCTCATGGTTCAAGCGGCGGTGGGGGGGTGGGAGATTGGAAGTAACGCAAAACGTGGCTCGCCATGCCATGCTACAAAAAGGATGCGCCGACCGCTTGCTCCCAACCGCAAAGCTCGACGCATGGGGCACACCCTTTAACCGTGAGGGAAATCCCTCCGGCCGTGAGGGAAATCCCTCCGGCGCTTAGGGAAATCCCTCTGACCCTGAGGGCATGCCCTTTTGTTCAAAGGGGAGGGTTGTTTTGCGTCAGGGGATGGTTATTGGACTGGGCTGAACGCTTTTCACCAGATGGGCGTGGGGACGATCGACCGGGGGCTTACCCCCTTGGGCAGGGATGGGCGGGGCTTCAGGTGAGCGGAGAGGTGATGGGTTCTTGGCGTTTGCGAACCAGCGGCACCAAACCCAAGGCAATGGCCAGGGCACCGGCGGCGGCGACCATGGGGCGAAGCGGGCCGGTGGTCAATCGCACCAAGCGGGCATCCAGCGTGGTTTGCGGAGCGGGCAGCACCGGCGGCGGGGGCATGCCCTGCGCCATCCACGTTTCAATCGTCGTGACCCGTTCGCCCAAGGGGGCAAGAGTTGGCGAGGGAGTCGTAGCGGCGCGGAGGTTGGTGGTTGGATTTGTTGGGGTCAGGAGGCGTGCCCCGGTGGGCTTGAGGCGGAGGTAGTGGTAGGCCAGTCGTTGGAGCAGGATGGGGTCATCGCTTTTCAAGGCCACGAGCATGCGGTCGTAGGCTTGTCGCTGACTGTCGTGGACGGTGGCCCGCTGTTGGATGACTTGCCGTTGCCAGTCGAGTTGGCGGTTTTCCAGGTACGGCCCGACGAGCAAGGTGGCGGCCACGGTGACAATCCCCGCCAGTAACATCACCCAGGAGGGTGTCTGGAAGAGCACTTCGAGCACGCCGTTAAACGCTTTACGCCACATGGTTGTTAAAGATTATCGGCAGTGCTCAACCGCCCGCGTGAAAAGCGTCGTCGCCTCACGCTGGTCACACCCGGATCGGCAGTACCACCACGGGGATGCCTTGACTGTAGAAGCGGCGTTGGAGGGCAAAGACGGTGTAGTTGTGCAGCCAGCGGTGGAAGAAGCTGTCCTGCCCGAAGACCAGTTGCCCGCCGAAGAAGACGGCGTTGGGGTACTTCTCCAGAATCTCCGGCGCCAGGTTGGCGATTTCATCGACTACGTCCGTGCCCACGCGGGTGTAGCTTTCGCCGTGGAACCCCTGTTTGCGGACGAAGGTGTTGTATTTGTCCACTTCCTCTTTGATGTAGCCTTCGAGGTTGCCGACCTCTTCGACGCCCTTGAAGTTGCCGGCGTCGAGCACGCCGACCTGCACAAAGACGAAGTTCTTGAACACGTCGGGGAAGAGTCGCAGGACGTTGAGCAGGGTGTGGAGGCCCAGACCGTTAAAGCCGTTGACCAGCAGCACGCCGGTCTTGGCGTGGGGGTCAAACGCCTCGGCGGGCAGGTCGCGGACGGGTTCCATTTCCGCGGCTTTGACCAGGCCGTCGAGTCGGCACAGGAGCTTGCGGGTGTGGACGTAATGGCGGCGAATGAGGCTGACCAACACGACCAAGCCGCCGGTGACCAGCAGGGTGACCCAAGCGCCCTGGCTGAACTTGAGGATGGTGACGACGATGAGAATCAGGGCACAGACCACCAGGCCCACGCCGTTGATGATGATGCCCTTAAGCCAATCCCGCCCGGCGGCGCGTTCGATCCACCAGTGCTTGACCATGCCCGCTTGGCTTAGGGTGAAGGTGATGAATACGTTGATGGAATAGAGCACCACCAGCAAGTCCACCCGCCCGGCGGTCAAGAGCATGGCCACCAGTGCCGCGGCCGCCATCATCAGCACGCCGTTCTTGGTCACCAGACGGTCGGAGAAGGTGGCGAACTTGTGGGGGAACCAGCGGTCCAGCGCCATGTTGACCAACACGCGGGGGCCACCAAGGAACCCGGCTTGGGCGGCGACAAAGAGCAGGGCGGTGGAGGACATCAACGTCGCCAGCACAAACAGCGTGGCACCCCACGGTGGCCAGCCTTCGGTGAAGCGTTCGACCAGCACCGCGTTGAGCGTCTTGCCCTCCACGGGGGTGACTTCGTAGAGCAGGTAGGCCAGCATCAAGCCCACCACGGCGATGGAGAGTGACGCGGCCATGTAACGCATGGTGCGCTTGCCCGTGGCCACGCGCGGCTCGCGCAGAATGGGCATGCCGTTGCTCACAGCCTCGATGCCCGTGAATGTGCCAGCCCCCATCGAAAAGGCCCGCAGCATGATCAGCAGCATCCCGAACACCCCGGCGGCGGAAGTGGCTTCGTGCAGGTCGGCGCTCGTTTCCGTCACCACCAAGGGAAGATTGGCGATCTTGGTGAACACCGTGGTGACGATCATGATGGCGTAAGTGAAAACGAAAAGCAGGAAGATGGGCACCAGCGGGCCGACGGATTCCTTGACCCCGCGCAGGTTTAGCACCGTCAGGCCGATAAGCGCCAACACGGCGAACGGTAGCCGATAGTGCGCCCACTGCGGCCCCAGGAAAGAGAAGGTGTAATCCGCGCCACTGGCGATGGAGATGGTGATCGTCAGCACATAGTCCATCAGCAGGGCGCAACCGGAAACCATGCCCAGGGATGGGGAGAGGAGTTTGGACGCCACCAGGTAACCGCCACCGCCGGAGGGGAACTCTTCGATGATCTGCGAATAGCTGGCGCTGATGATGAGCACCGTGGCGGCCGCGGCCAGGGCGACGAAGATGCCCAAGTAGGGGAAGTGCAGCACCTCGCCGTTGGCGGTGGTGTAACTCAGGGCCTTGAACGCCTCTTCCGGGCCGTAGCAGGAAGATGACAGACCGTCAGCGCCCAGCCCGACCCAGGCGAAAAAGGCGATGAGCGACAGATTGTGAAAAATCTGCTGGTCAAAGGGATTCTTCGCGCCGCCCAGAATGAGCGTCTTGACGCGTGTGTAGAGGGATGGTCGGTTAAGCGGCGTCATGGGGCGGCGTCGATAATTGGCCGCGTATGTTAACAGACACCCCGCGGTCTTGTCAGCTGTGAACTTGCGTCGCGCGATTGACAAAATAGCCCACGACACAAAGCGTGGACTTGTGCTAGAATACGCGACTCGACTGTTCGCCTCGATCGATCCCCCCGGCCAATTCCGGCCAAACACGATCCATCCAGAGCCCAGTTGTGGCGCATCGTCCGGTTGTCCTTCGGCACCCGCCGATCCCGTTGCGGTGTGCACCCCCCCCGGAAGTGTTACGGACTATCCGTTGAACTTTTGGGATTACCCGGACCTCCACGAGGCCACGACTTCATCCACCCGGCTTATGCCAGGCGCGAGTCGTCCATCCTCTTAGAGGTCCTCTTTGAAGGACTCGCAAATGAAGTTCGCTGAACTCCGGCTCGTTGAGCCAATTCTCCGCGCCGTGGCCACTGAAGGTTACACCGACGCCACGCCCATCCAAGAGCAGACCATTCCCTTGGTGCTCGAAGGCCGGGATGTCTTGGGCAGCGCTCAGACCGGCACCGGCAAGAGTGCCGCGTTCGCCCTGCCCGTGCTGCATCGCCTTTCGCAATCCAAGGCCCCCCACGCCCCGGCCCAAAACAATCAAGCTCAGGCCAACAACCATCGCGGTTACGGGGCGCGCGGACGCAACAATAGCGGTGGGGGCAGGACCACCTCAAACGCCCCGCGCAAGCTCGCTCGCTGTCTGGTGCTCTGCCCCACGCGCGAACTGGCCAAGCAGATATCCGAGAGCTTCGCCACCTACGGCCGCAACCTGCCCATCACCGGCACGGTCATCTTCGGCGGCGTCAACCAGAACCCGCAGGTGCGCAGTCTGAACGCGGGCGTCGATGTCATCGTCGCCACGCCCGGCCGACTGCAAGACCTCATGGCCCAAGGGCACGTCGATCTCAACGGCATCCAGACGCTGATCCTCGACGAGGCCGACCGCATGTTGGACATGGGTTTCATTCACGACATTCGCCGCATCGTGGAGCGGCTGCCCTCGCCCCGGCAAACGCTGCTTTTTTCCGCCACCATGCCGCGTGAGATTCGCCAACTGGCGCAGAGCCTCTTGACCAATCCCGTCACGGTGGAAATCACTCCCGAAAAGCCAACGGTCGAGGCCGTTGAGCAGTTCGTGTATCACGTGAGCAAGAAGAACAAGCCGGCTTTGCTGGCGCACCTGTTGCACACGACGAGCGTGAGCCGAGCGCTGGTGTTCACCCGCACCAAGTTCGGAGCCGACCGCGTGGTGAAACAGCTCCGCGCTGGGGATGTTCAGGCCGAGGCGATCCACGGCAACAAGACGCAGAACGCTCGGGAACGCGCCTTGAAGAACTTCACCGTGGGCAAGACGCACGTGCTGGTGGCGACGGACATCGCCGCCCGCGGGCTGGATGTCGAGGGCATCAGCCACGTCATCAACTTCGATCTGACCCACGAGCCTGAGACCTATATTCACCGCATCGGCCGCACCGCCCGCGCCGGGGCTTCGGGCATGGCGATTTCGTTTTGCGATCACGATGAACGGGGGCACCTGACGGCGATTCAACGGTTGATCGGCAAGACCATCGAGATCAAGACCGACGCTCCTACGCACTTGGCGGCCGAGGCGATTCCCAGCGACCCGCCCACGCCGCGTCAAAACGGCGACGGCCACATCCGCCCCCGCTACGCAGGCAAACGCCCCAGCGGTGGGCGACCGGGTGGCCGCCCTGAGGGACGAAGCGGTGGGCACACCGGCGGCTCACACGCCAAGCCCCGCTACGGCAATCCCACCACCCCGGCCCCGCAAGGCCGCAACCAACCTCGCCGCGGCGGAAAGAAGTTCGACAAGCACAGGTGAAAATAGTTAGAGCACACAGAAACCAACCGTAGCGAGCCGCGACCGTGAGGGAGCGGTCTGAGCCGGGGCAAAAATGCAAAAAAAGAAAAGGCGCGGTGTAAACCGCGCCTTTCCCTTTTGCATCAGTGGTCGCTTCCACACGCAACCGGCTTACGCCAGTTCGGGGAAGGTTTTCTGCACCACTTCCACCAGTTCCTTGACGTGGCTGATGGAGGTGTCCATGAGCTTCTTCTCTTCGCCATCAAGTTCGATCTCGATGATCTTCTCGACGCCGTTCTTGCCCAGCACCGCCGGCACGCCGACGAAGTACCCGCCGCCGTTGTATTGCTTGTCGCAGTAAGCGGCCACGGGCAGGACCCGCTTCTTGTCCTTGACGATGGCCTCGACCATCTGGATGACGCCGCTGGCCGGGGCGTAGTAGGCGCTGGTGCCCATGAGCTTGACGATCTCGCCGCCGCCGACCTTGGCGCGTTCGACGCAGGCGGTGAGCTTCTCAGCCGACATCAACTGCGTCACGGGGATGCCGTGGACGCTGGTGTAGCGGGGCAGGGGAACCATGTCGTCGCCGTGGCCACCCAGGAGCAGGGCTTGGATGTCCTCGACGCTGACGCCCAGTTCCCAGGCGATGAAGGTGCGGTAACGCGCCACGTCCAGGCAGCCGGCTTGGCCCATGATGCGGTTGACGGGGAAGCCGGTGGTCTTCCACGCCGTGTAAACCATCGCGTCAAGCGGGTTGGAAACCACGATGACGATGGTGTTGGGGGCGTACTTCTTGATGTTCTCGCAAACGCTCTTGACGATCTTGACGTTGGTGCCGATGAGATCGTCGCGGCTCATGCCGGGCTTGCGGGGCACGCCGGCGGTGACGACCACGACATCGGAATCGGCGATGTCCTCGTAGTTGGCGGTGCCGGTGATGTTGGCATCAAAGCGCTCCACCGGGCCGCACTGCGCCAAGTCGAGCATCTTGCCCTTGACGACGTTCTCGGCCTGGGGGATGTCCAGCACGACGATGTCGCCCAACTCCTTGGAGGCGGCCCAGAGGGCGCAGGAGGAGCCGACGTTGCCGCCGCCGATGATGGAGATTTTCGCACGCTTGGGCATAACGATGATCCTTTCGCGGGTCTTGTGGCCGGTGTCAACCGGGGATAAGCGGGTTGGTGCGCCGTTATCCAGTTTTGGGGTGTAAGGCCCGGCGGTCGCCGGGTCATGGGAGAGCCAAGTCATATTATCAAAATTGATGCTGTGCGTAAAACGCATCGTCTTGCTGGAGCTTTTAATCTTTTGGTTCCGATGTGCCCGCTCTCTGAATCCCGACGCTCGAATCGGGAATATCCCGTCTTGTCGCGGTCATTCTCCCAAACCTAAAGTCACGCAACTGTCCCAACACACGAAAGGATCAAACTCATGGCCACGAAAACCCTTCACGATGCTCTCATGGACGAGATCATGGACCTCTACTCGGCTGAAAAGCAGTTGACCAAGGCCCTGCCCAAGATGGCAAAGAAGGCCAGCGACCCCAAGCTTAAGCAAGCTTTCGAGAGTCACCTCAAGGAAACCGAAGAGCAGATTTCACGCTTGGAACAGGCCTTCGAGGCTCTGGATCGCAAACCCCGCGCCAAGAAGTGCGAAGCGATGGCCGGCCTGCTCAAGGAAGGCTCGGAAGTGATGGAAGAGGCCGAGACCGACGCGGTGCGCGATGTGATGATGATCGCCGCAGCCCAGAAAGTGGAACACTACGAAATCGCCTCCTACGGCACGGTGCTGGAATGGGCCAAACAGATGGGCCACGATCAGGTCGTCAAGATCCTGGGCAAGACTTTCGAGGAAGAAAAGGCCGCGGATCAGAAGCTGACCAAGATCGCCGAAGCGGGCGTCAATGCCGCCGCCCAGGAAATGAAAGAGTAATGACACCTTGGCTTTCTCCACGCGCTTCCGCCCAACGGCGGGGGCGTGTTTTTTTTCATCCAATCAACGGGCCTGAAATGGCTTCACGCAATGAGCCGCGCACGGAGTAAGCGGGATTTGATATCCGTGGCGAAACGCGCAAGGCTCCGCTTACTTCGTGCGCGGCTCGTCGGGTCGGGTGGGGTGAATCACAGGCCGATTTGACGGATGGGCTTGAAAGCTGTGCAATCTGTGCATGTCCCACGCAGCGCCAATAGAATCCAACGATTGTTCCACACCTTGCACACCTTGCGGGGAGTCTTCCGGGGCGGCATCCGGGGGGGCTTCGGGGGGGCCAGTCCAGGGCGTCAAGCCTTTTTATGGCCGGGCGCTTCTGAAGATCAGCGGGGAGTCGCTTTGCAAGGCCGGCGGGTTTGGCATTGACGGCGCGGAACTTGAATTGATCGCCCACGAGATCGCCGCGGCCGCGAAGCTGGGGACGCAACTGGCGGTGGTGGTGGGCGGGGGCAACATCATCCGCGGTTCGCGCTTGGCGCAAGAAGGCCACATCAACCAGGCCACCGCTGACTACATGGGCATGTTGGGCACGGCCATCAACGGCTTGGCGCTCAAAGAGATGCTCGAAAAGATCGGCGTGCCGGCGCGGGTGCTCTCGGCGTTGAATCTCACCAGCGTGGCCGAGCCGTTTATTCGCGGGCGGGCGTTGCGGCACTTGGAAAAGGGCCGGGTGGTCATCTTCGCAGCCGGCACGGGCAATCCGTTTTTCACCACCGACACCGCCGCGGCGTTGCGGGCCGCGGAAATCGGCGCGGATGTGGTGCTCAAAGCCACCAAAGTCGATGGCATCTACGACAAAGACCCGATGCTCCACAAGGACGCGGTGCGCTTCGACACACTGACCTATAAGGACGTCATCGCCCGGCAACTCAAGGTCATGGACCTCGCCGCGTTTTCCATGTGCATGGATCGCGGCATCCCCATCGTGGTCTTCAACATGAAACGCCCCGGCCACATCGCCGAGGTCGTCAGCGGCAAACCCCACGGCACCCGCGTCTCGTAAAATCCACAACAGCCGCGCAAGCCTCAAGCCCCAAGCCTTTTTCACAGGAACAACACATGGACATTGACACCATTCAACTCGAAGCCGAAGAACACATGGACAAGGCCGTCGAGTATCTCAAGAGCGAACTCAAGGGCGTGCGCACCGGGCGGGCCTCCACGGCCTTGGTCGAGTACGTCAAGATCGACTACTTCGGCTCGATGACCGACCTGCGCAGCCTGGCGCTCATCAGCGTGCCGGAGCCGACGCAACTGCTCATCAAGCCGTTTGACCCCTCGTCCACGCAGGCGATTGTCAAGGGCATCCAAGCGTCGGGTCTGGGCTTGAACCCCATGACCGAAGGCAAGCAGATTCGTCTGAACCTGCCCTCGCTTTCCGGTGAGCGGCGGACGCAGTTGTCCACCAACGTCAAGCAGATGGGCGAGCAGGCCAAGATCACCCTGCGCAACGCCCGCCGCGACGCCAACAAGCATCTTGAAGGGATGAAGAAGGACAAGGCGATTCACGTCAGTGAAGACGATGTGAAGAAGGCCGGGGACGAAGTGCAGGAATCGCTCAAGACCTACGAAAAGCAGGTGGACGAAATGGTGGCGGCCAAGCAGAAAGAAATTCAGGAAATATGAAGACAGTCTTGAGTCTTGAGTCTTGAGGTAAGACAATACAAGGCGAGGCTCAACACACGAACGCACGACTCACAACCCTCAAGACTCAAGACTAACCCTAAGGAGCTTTGATCATGGGATTCTGGGATAAACTTCGCGGCGAGCTGGTGGACATTGTCGAGTGGTTGGATTCCAGCCACGACACGCTGGTGTGGCGCTTCCCGCGTTACAACAACGAAATCAAGTACGGCGCGCGGCTCGTCGTGCGCGAGGGTCAGGCGGCGGTGTTCGTCGATCAGGGCAAGGTGGCCGATGTGTTCGGTCCGGGGATGTACGAGCTTCACACCGCCAACCTGCCGATCCTCTCGACGCTCAAGGGTTGGAAATACGGCTTTGAAAGCCCCTTCAAGGCTGAGGTCTATTTCCTCTCCACACGCCAGTTCACCGACCTCAAATGGGGCACCATGAACCCCATCATGCTCCGCGACGCGGAGTTCGGCCCGATGCGTCTGCGAGCCTTTGGCACTTACGCCATCAAGGTCGCCGACCCCGCCAAGGTCATCCGTGAAATCGCCGGCACCGATGCCCACTTCACCACCGATCAGATCACCGAACAGCTGCGCAACATCGTGGTGTCGCGCTTTGCCGACGTGCTGGGCGAAAGCAAGATTCCCGTGCTGGACCTGGCCTCGAATTACAACGAACTGGGCGAGTTCATCCGCATGAGCATCGGCCCGGAGTTCGCGGAGTACGGCCTGGCGCTGACGAAAATCCTCGTGGAAAACATCTCGCTGCCACCCGCCGTCGAAGAGGCGATGGACAAGCGCACGAGCATGGGCGTGGTGGGCAACCTCGGGCAATACACGCAGTTCCAAGTCGCCAACTCCATTCCCGACGCGGCGAAAAACCCCGGCGGTCTGGCGGCGGCTGGCGCGGGCCTGGGCGTCGGCCTGGGCATGGGGGGCGTGATGGCGGACGCCATGCGCGGCGGCATGAGCGCCGGCGGCGGGCAAGCGCCACCGCCAATCCCCGGAGCTTCGGCATGGTTCGTCGCCATCGACGGACGACAGACCGGCCCCTTCGACAATCAAACGCTCCAAGGCCAGATCAAGGCCGGCCGAGTGACACGCGAAACGCTGGTGTGGAAGCAGGGCTTGGCGCAGTGGACCAAGGCGGACCAACAGGCGGAACTCACCCCGCACTTCACACAGACCCCGCCCCCGCCGATTCCACCTTCCGCGTAAGCACCGATGCCGCAATCGCACAATCAGGATGAGCCGGTGGAGTTCGAAGAGGTGCTTTCGCCCGCTTCGGTCAAGGCCGCGTCGGCGTCGGCAAGTGCGGCATCGCCAACGTCCAGTGAGTCATCGCCAACCGGGCCGCGCTATTTTCCCTGCGGGCAATGCGGGGCTTCGCTGGCGTTTTCGCCGGATCAACAGGCGCTGAAATGCCCCTATTGCGGGCATGTCACGCCGATCCTTCTGGCCGTCGAACCGATCGCGGAGCGGGACTATCTCGCCACGCTGCGTTCCATCGCCGAGGAAGCCCCGCTGACGGAAAAGCAGTTGATTCGCTGCACTTCCTGCGGTGCCCAGACCACCCAGCCGCCCAACATCGTCGCTTCCACCTGCGCCTTCTGCGGCTCACCAGTGGTGACGCAAACCGTCATCGAGCGGGTCATCAAACCCGAATCGCTCTTGCCCTTCGCCATCTCGCGGCTGCGGGCGGAAAAGGCGTTTGCCGATTGGCTCGATTCGCTTTGGATGGCACCGTCGGGGTTGAAACAACTGGCGACCACGGACGGCAAACTCGTGGGCGTGTACGTCCCTTATTGGACTTACGATTGCCGCACCACCACCCACTACACGGGCCAGCGCGGCGACGATTACTGGGTCACCGAAACCTACACCGTTCACATCAACGGCAAGGCGCAAATGCGAACCCGTCAGGTGCGCAAGACCCGCTGGAGTTTCGCTTCGGGCACGGTTCGCAACCGCTTTGACGATCTGCTTGTTCTCGCCAGCCGGTCGCTGCCGCGGAAGTACATCGAGGCTCTGGAGCCGTGGGACTTGGAGCATCTGGCGGCGTACAACGATGACTTCCTGGCCGGTTTCAGCGCCGAGAGTTATCAACTGGCGCTGGATGAAGGTTTCACCGTCGCCTGCGGTTTGATGGAACCCGCCATCGCTGGCACCGTTCGCTCCGACATCGGCGGCGACCACCAGCGCATCGGCACCACCGACATCCACCACCACGACATCACCTTCAAGCACCTGCTCTTGCCGGTCTGGATCAGCGCCTACCGCTACCAACAGCGGGTCTATCGCTTTCTGATCAACGCCCGCACGGGAGAGGTGCAAGGCGAGCGGCCGTGGTCGGGCTGGAAAATCGCGGCCTTGGTGGTGGGCATCGCATTGGCGATTGGATTCGTGATGCTGCTGATTGCGATTTTCCGCGGCCAGTAAGACGCTAAACCGCAAGCGTGACAATCACCTTCACCGTGTCACCCCTTCACCCCCTCACCTTGTCACTCCCTCATCTCACAACTCACACCCGATCCAGCGCCAACTCGTGGGCCTCATCGTAGCGCTTGGCGAGGTTGTGCCAGTCGAAGTGTTCGCTGAAACCTTCGACGGTGTTGCGCAGGGTGATGCGTTCGCGGCGGGACAACTGGCAGAAGCGGAACATGCGGTCCGCCAGTTCATCGGCCGACTGCCAGTACGACGTGTTTCGCCGTCGCAGCACGTACAAACCTTTCTGCTCATGGTCGGGCAACAACTGCTGAATGTACGAGCCGAAGCCCGACAGATCGCTGGTGATCGCCGGCACGCCCAAGGCGATGGATTCCAGCGGCGTGTAGCCCCAAGGCTCGTAGTACGAAGGGAACACACCCAAGTGGCAGCCACGCACAAACTGTTCGTACTCCATGCTGAAAAGCGGGTTGGTCGGGCTGATGAAATCGGGGTGATAGATGATCTTCACCGGGTCGTGCTGGTTGTTGAGCAGGTGGCTGGCGCGAAGCTGGTTGAGCACTTCGTCTTTCTGATCGTCCACAAGATCATGCGTGACAATGGGCGGCGGCAGATCGCGTTTCCAGGCGTGAATCGTGCGGCGAAGACGCAGCAACCAGTATTCATCGACCAGGGTGTTGAAGTCGGGAATCTTGCCCGTGGCGGCGGCAAGGAAAAGCTTGTCGCCGATCTGGTTCTTGACGCTTTCGGTGGCGGTGGCCAACTCGTCAAGCATGGCGTGGGTTTGCAGCGTGGTGACGTTCATCGAACGCACGGGCCTGCGGGTGATGATGAAGCAGATGACGGTGACCGGGCTGCCCGTGGTGCGCAGACGGTGGTTAAGCCGGGCCAGGGCTTCGATGGTGAGGTCCATGCCCTTGTTGCGATATTCATAGCGGCCGGAGGTGAAGAAGTAGAGCGTGCGGTCGAGGTCGAAGTGGTAGCTGGGGAAGAAGTGGCCCATGGTGAACTGATGGATTTTTTCCTTGTAGGTCAGGTGCAGGTTCTGGAACTCGTGCAAGGCGGCGAAGCGCTGAATGTTTAAGCCGTTGGGCAGGATGAGTTCGGGCGTGCGGCCCAAGAGGTGTTTGCATTCCTCGGCGGTGACATCGCTGACGGTGGTGAAGACATGGGCGGCGTGGGCCGCGGCGCGTTCGATCTCGTATTCGGGCCGGGCGGCGAAGTGGTCAGCCTCGGCAGCGGCGTTGTAGGAGGCGAGGTGGCCGTAGAAGTCGTTGTCGTGCATCGCAAGGTAGCGGCCCAGCAGGGTGGCGTGGGTGGTGAAGACCACGGCCCCGGGCCACTTTTCGTGCTTGAGCATGGGCACGGCCGGCCCGGCCATC
>JBBRGB010000077.1:0-14131 GCA_038241095.1 Phycisphaerales bacterium | reverse complement strand
GTGACGCACATGGTGCCCCAAGAAGGTGATGCGGTCAAGATCACCAAGTTTCGCCAGACCAACTTCGTCATGTTCATGGAAAAGCAGGGGGCGGCTTGGGTCAATGTCCAAGGCGGGTACATCAATCCCAGCACCAGCGCTTGGAATTATTGGGGCAAGAACCCCAACTCCACCGGGCCGTGGCCCTACCACGGCGGCGGTTCGGGCGTGTTGCACTACGAGCGGCCTGAAAACAGAGGCTCCGTCATCCCCGCCAACCCACCGGCCACCGTGGCCAACGCGCTGTTTCTCAACGGCAGTGTGCGGGCCGTGCTCGAAAGCAAGCTCTACCAGAAAACCGATCCCGACTACAAATCACTCTGGTATCCCTGACCGGATCAATTCTGATGAATGGTGACAGCGGCACGGTCGGGGATGAAGCGCGACATTGCAAGACCCAAGCCCACGGATGAAATCGCGGCTTTGAGCGGTTTCTTCCGTGGGATGACCACCGGATGACATTGGCGTTCATCCCACGCAAGAGCCACCGCGGCGGCGTCTCATCCGTGGGCTTGGTTTGATCGAACCGAAGCGCGATCCGAAACGCGACGTAGAATGGCGGGCATGACCACGCCACGCAATGTGTTTGTCAATGAAGACAACGCCAGTTTCTACGCTTTTCGCCCCGCCTCGGACATGACCCGCGCCGGGCTGGAATCGCTGGTGGACACCTACGCGGCGGGATGGGGCACGGCGGGGGTTCTCTTCTGCGTCAATGTGCAGCGGGCCTTGTTTGACAGTAAGGTTTGGGAGCCGCTGTATCACGATTACGATCCGACGGGGCCGGACTCGCAGCCGGCGCTGGCTTGGCTGCCGGAGCATCAGAAGGCCATCAGCGTGGGCAACCACGGGCGCAACTGGGTGCACAACCTCTGGCTGCTCAAGGATCGCGGGCTGGATCACCCGGCCATCTGGCTGGCGCGTTGCCAGCATCACGGCCTCGAGGGTTGGCTCTCGGTGCGGATGAACGATTGCCACCACAACGACCACGAGGATGCGTTTTGGCATCCGACGCTGTGGAAGCAACGCAAAGACCTGCGGCGGGCGTCCTACCGGGACGAAGGCTGGTGGGAAGGAGCCTTTGACTACGGCCAGGATGAGGTCGTCGAGCATCACATGAAGCTCATCGCCGAGGTGTGCGGGCGCTACGACTTTGACGGGCTGGAGTTGGACTGGCTGCGCTGGGCGCGGCACTTTCGGCCAGGGCACGAGCTGCGCGAAGGGTGGCGGCTAACGGAAGTGATGCGGCGGACGCGGCGACTGCTCGATGAGGCCGGGGCGCGGCGGGGAATGCCGGCGGGAAGTGTGAAGCTCGCGGTGCGCATGCCGGCGGATGTCAATGCGTGCATGGCGCTGGGCTACGACCTGCCGACGTGGGGGGCCGAGGGATTGGTGGATCAGGTGACCTTGGCACCGTTTATTGAGCAGGCGGCGTTTGATTGGCCCGTCGCGCTGTGGCGGGCGGTTTTGGATGGTGGGAGGAAGGGGAACGGAGCGCTAAACGCAAGCTTGGCGGGGAGGCGCGGGACGAAAAGTGCGCGAGATAATGAAATTGGGATACGTGATTCTGGGACTCGGGTGTTGTGTCAGGCGGAGTCGGTGATGGCGGCTTGGCCCGCGGCGGGTGAGCCGGGCAAGGTGCATGATTATCGTTTGTTCTTTGGAGCCGCGGCTTCGGCGCTGCAACAGGGGGCCGATGGGGTTTATCTTTTCAACGAGTGCTACCGCGCCAATCCGGGCGATCAGTGGGAGGCGAAGTTTCCGGGCATCTTGCGGAGGATGTTGGACTTGGCCGGTGACATGGAGGCCTTGCGGAACTTGCCGCGGCGGCAGGCGGTGAGTTTTCACCAGGTGGTTGGGCCGGGGCTGGGCGATGGCATGGGCGGGGCGAGTTTGCCGGTGGCGTTGACGAAGCCCGGGCCGGGGCAGGATTTTGGGCGTTGCGGCGAGGCGATTACGCTGCGCTTGCCGCTGGGGCCGCTGCCTGGGGCAAATCCGGGGGCAGGGGCGGGGGGGGATGAAAGCGGCGCGTTGATGGCGGGAGTCAATAAGGTGAAAAAGGGCAAAAACGCCGTGTTTTGTGATTCAAGGGGGGGGGAGGCAAGGGGGGGTGAGGGGGTGGTCGAGGGGCAGGCGCGGGTGGGTGAGGGGGGGGTACGGGGGGGGATAAGAGTGTCGTTTCGGGCCGGTTTTGATGCCCAGACGCCCGTGTTGGAGGATGGGGAATTACAATTGTGGATAAATGGTGGACTGGTGGAGGGGGCGGTGGTGACGCCGGCGAAGCATGAGGGGGCTGGCGAAAGGAAGACGCGGCAAGTGGATTTGCCGTGGGTGGTGGCGCAGGTGGCGACTTGGGCTGTGCCGGACGGGATATTGCACGAAAATGTGAACGTGGTGGAACTGCTGCCACCCAAGGTCGCGGGGCGACTGGTGTGGGCGGAACTGGTGGTGGGATAAACTGTTTGACCGAAATACAGTGCCTGAAGTGACTTAGCGGCGACGGCGGAGGGTTCCGCCCAGTGCCGCCAAGCTCATGAGCGCCAGAGCGGCGCTGGCCGGTTCGGGGATGGCACCTCCTCCGCCACCGCCACCGCCCGGCGGGAGGTCAACGCTGTGGCCTTCAACAGAGAGATTAAGGCGATAAACCGTGCCGGGCAGGATGCCTTGACCGATGTTGGGCGACCCGCGGGTGACCACGAGAAAATACTGGCCTACGTTGGGGAAAGTCGCAGTCAAAAACGGGTCCAAGGGGTTGGTGCTGCCGGGGTCGAGGATGGCCGTGTCATCATTACTGGCCAGCACGATGGGCACGCCTTGGTCGTTAAACAGTGCCAAGGCCAGGAAAAGGTCATCGCCGATGTTGGTGCCGTCGATGTCAAAAATACCTTTTTTACCCGCTTGACTAACAATAAACGAGAAAAAATCGTCGGTTCCATCCCCGCTGCCTTGAATGGAGACATGGGGTATGGTGCCCGCGTCTTGGATGGAGGAGTCAGTGGACAACTCGAAGGAACCTTCGAGGCTTTGGGCGCCTTGGAGGCTGTTGTTGGGCTCCTGCTCTGCGAGGATGGCAATCGCGGGCCGGGCGGTCAGGGCGCAAGTCGCCAAGACGCTCATGCCGAGGATGATTCGTTTCATTGTCCCTCACTCCTGTGAACAGATGGACATTGGAGGCCCCCGCACAAAGGGTTGCCGATCTCAAGTTAGCTTGGCCCAAGTTCGCTTGGACCGCTTGCTCCACTTCCTTTTCATGGACAACCCCATTATGGTTCACGCTCGTGGCAAAAGCAAGGGCTACGGCAAAAGATTGGTGAATATTTTTATTATTTCAGCGACATCACTTGGACATCGCGGCGATCGAGTTGGCTCCAAGCGCCTGCTTCGCCGGTGACGGAGTGGTCATCGCCATCCTTGAAAAGGTTGCCGCTCCAGCTTGGCGGGATGTAGAGACCGCGGGCCGCGCCATCAAGGTAGAGGACGTTGACGAACTGTAAATGGCTGATGCCCAAGGTGTTGGCTTTAGCGCCGACTGTCATGAAAAGGTCGGAAATCAGTGCTGAATTGGCGGCACGTTTGACGGAGGTCGGACCGTTGTTGTCCGCTCCGCGCTGGTAATAGGCGGCATTGGCGCTGACCCCGGTTTTCATGCCGATGGCGGGCCGCTGCTGGGCGGCGGTGACCTTCTGACTGCTGGGGCAGAAGTAAACCTCGGGGTTCTGGTTGAGATAATCGCGGAAAAGGTGGCCGTAGAGGGCGAACTGGCCCGTGCCGGGGATGACCGAAGACCAGATCAGCGTCGAAGAGGTCGCAAGACTGTTGCCCTTGTCGATGGAAAGGCAGGTGCGGAGTTTGGAATCCGCGGCATAAGCCCGATTGGCCACGCCGATCTGCCGCAGGTTGCTGGCGCAAATCGCCACCCGCGCCGCTTCACGACCACCCCCCAGCGCAGGAAGCACCAAGGCCAGCAGCAAGGCGATAATGGCCATGACCACCAGCAGTTCCACAATCGAAAATCCCCGAGACGTTCCCCACGCGCACAGCGTCCCGCCGTTAATCCGCTGACTCTTCATTTCGAACACCCCAATTAAAATGGCCCCGAAACCCCTGATAACCGTCTTTCTTAAGGGCTGGTTATTGCGTTCCAGTCGATTCGCTTCGCATACGGCATGGTGAAGCGTCCATTCGACCCTGACAGTTTCGGACTCGCAATCCGTGGCGACCCGACCGTTAAATTCCTTTTCTCTTACCTAAGTTAACGCTTCCACCTAGTGAATGTCAATAGGTTTTGTTTAATTTTCGTAAAGATTTATTTTGTTACCGGACGGACATTTTCGGACAAAATACTCGTATTTATAAGGAAACGGGGCAAAGTTAGGCTGATTCTTCGGCATGTAATGTGGGAGCACGATCTGTTCACCCGCCCGGATGCCGCCGATATACTGAGGGCACATGAAGCAAGTCACCACGGGCATTTTGATTGGACTCTTGCTGACGGTCGCGGCCCAAGCCGCCCCGCCGAGCCAATGGTTTTCCCCATCCGGTGGCGAGCCGGTGGATCAGGCGGTGGGCGATCTGGACCCTTTGGGCACCAGTCTGCGGCGGGTTCACGCGGGCCTGCGGACTGATGGCGAGCACACCTCCATGTTCCGCGTGGAGGCAGCACCGAATTTCGATCGCCCGTTGTCCCCTGGCGCGACTTATTATCGCGTGGCACCGGGCCTGCGGGCACGGGTCACCAAGCAGGATTACTTGGTTCCCTTGGGCGAGAAACACGTTGGCTTGAATATCGCGTCGAAGTACGACGGCGTGTTTTACGAAGTGGCCTCGGCCGGGTCGGTCTATGACCTGCGCACCACGGCCGTGACCCCTCAGCAGGCCAACTTCGGTCCCGACCATCGCATCAACGCCCGCCTTGACGGGCGCATCGAAGGCCGTGTCGATGGCCGCACATCGAAGTAAAGCGCCTGAAAATTAAACGGTTGATTCAGAGCGGCGCGACGCGTACTCCGTCACATCCCACGCCAAGTCGCCGGCGGCGACGACGGCATCCGTGGGCTTGCGATTTTCTCTTTCATGGTGCCACGATGGCCGCGCCACATTCGGGGCATTCCGTTCTCCCCGCCATGAGGGTGCCGGTGAGGTTGTAACCGCACTTCTGGCAGGCGGTGGCGTCCTCCATCTGCTCGCGGCGATAGCGGGGGCGGAGAAAGAGCAGCACGATGGCCGGGCCGAAGGAAAAGAGCATGACGTAAATGCCGGCGATGATGCCCAGCATGGTGAAAAGGCCCACCAGGCAACCGGGGCGTTTGCTGACGATGACATGCGCCGGCACCGCGGCCATCAGTTCCGCCAAGCTGCCGGCGAAGAGCAGCGTGGCGAAGCGGGAGAGCGTCTTGTAACGATCCATGCCCTGGGCGTAAACCCATAAGAGCACGCCCCAGCCCAGCCAACTCGTCGCCAACGCGCCCCAGAACAAAACGCCCATGACGACGCCGGGCATGTTCTGGTCAAGTTGAAACAACTCCAGCCCGGCGAGCATGAAACCCATGACCAACAGGGCCAGCAAGGTGGCGGCGGCGAGGACGGGCATCCACAGCCGATGACGCTTGATGGGCCGGCAGAGATTCACCGTGCCGGCACCAAGGATGAACAACGCCTGCGAGAACAGCAGCACCCCGGCCAGCACCGCCCAGATGGACCAGACGTCGCCATCACTGGCAAAAATAAACGGGATGGTCAGCCCGGCCAGCAGCAGCAGATAGAGCGTCAGGAAGACCCATCGCAGTACCCGCATGTCCGATCGCAGCCAGTCGCGGATTCGTTGCATGACGGACATGATAGTGCGAGGGGGTGAGGGGGATGACAAGGTGACAAGGTGAGGGGGTGAAGGGGTGAGGGGGTGAGGGAAAGACAACACTCAAGCCCACAGATGAAGTCGCGGCTTTGGGCGACTTCTTCTGTGGGATGGCGGCGGGATGAATTGGGTGCCGATCCCACGGAAGCCGTCCAAAGCGACGGCATACGTGGGCTTGAAGATTTTAATTCATCGTGGCATCACGGCGTGGTCGACGGCGCGGGCGGGGCTTTTTGCGTGGGGGTGACGCCTTGCACGGCATCCACGGGCGGGGCGATTTGCGGGGCGGCGGGGGTACGCAACTTCATGGCCGCGACCTGCGCTTGACGACTGTAGTCGATCGACTCGCCAAGGATGCGCACCGCTTCCTGGTCGGCGTGGAAGCCGTCGGAGTTCTCGCTGCTGATGAAGTCCAGCCGCCACATGGCCTTCTTCTGCAAGGCGAAGATCGACGCCAGTTGCTCCTCACTCGCGCCCGCGGCCTTGGCCTCTCGAACGGCGTCGAGCATCTCCACCATCGCGTCGGCGGCACGCGCCATCTGCTTCTTGGTCCGGCCCTGAATCGTCTCGACCTTTTCCTTCAACTCGGCTTCGGGCACGTTGTGGCAGGTCTGACACGACTTGTTGATGTTGAGCAGCGGGCTGCGCACCCAGTGGCTGCTGACCTTCATGGCTCCTTGCCGCTCGTAGGGCATGTGGCAATCAGCGCAGCTCACACCGCTGCGGGCGTGAACCCCTTGGCTCCACAACTCAAACTCCGGGTGCTGGGCCTTGTAAACATGCGCCCCCGTCTCGGTATGCACATAGTCATAGAACGGCGTGCCATCGAGGAACTTGTGCTCGTCGTAGGTCGCTTCGATCTGTTCGACCTTCAACCCCTTGTTCCACGGGAAAAAGAGCGTTTCCTTGCTGGCGCAGTAATACTCGACGTGACACTGGCCGCAGACATACGAGCGCAATTCCTGGCGGCTGGCGTCGATGTTGGGGTCGTAATCACGGCTGCGGTCGCCCTTGCGCCAGCGTTCAATGCTCGCCAAGTGCGGCACGGGTTCATCACTCTTGGCCAAGGCCGCGATGCCCTTGACGAAGCCCGGCCGGGTGACGCGCACGGCCATGCTCTTGGGGTCGTGGCAGTCGATGCAACTGACGGGATGGGCGTCACTGATGTGACCGGCGGGAGCCTGGGCGCTGGTCTGACCTTCGGTCTTGACTTTGGCCTCGGTGCCACCGGGGAACAGAGGCTTGCTCTTGCCGGGGGTCCCATCGGGCGTTTGGAGCATTTCATCGTGCGCCTGCTCGTAGCTCATGGCGCTGGCGATGCGGAAGCCCTCCATCACCGCGGGCCAGTTGAAATCGTCGCTCAACGCTTTTTCATCCGCGGGCTTGCCCATCGCTTCCAAGCCCAGTCGGCGATAGGTGGGAATGATCGAGCCGTGGCAGTGCAGACACGCCCCGGCCTGCTTGCGTTTGGTGACGCGCTCGGTGACCTCTTGGTCATAGAGCATGTAGGCGTGGCCCCGAGCGATGCGGTAGTCGATGCTGAAGGCGTAACCCGCGTAAAGCCGCTTGAGCCAGGGGAAGGTGTCGAGCTTGCTTTGGGGCATGGCGTTGGAGCCACCGAACTCGGTGTGGGTGACATCAACAGTGCGGCGATAGGTGTCGAATTCTGAAGGCCAGTTGGTTCCCCAAGGCACGGGGTCGGTGCTCACTTCGTTGACCTCGACCAAGCGGACAAAGGGACGGATCCCTTCCTGCCTGTGCTCGAAGATGGTCACCAGCAAGGCCGTGACCCCGAAGGTCACCACCGCCACCACCAGCAACAGCAGGGCGAGGAAAACATAGCGGCGACGCCGGGGGCGGGGGGTGCTGTCGGGGATGGTTGTTGACATGAGTGGATTCCTGATGGATGGGTCTATTGTCAGTTCGATGTAATTACGGGGTCTCGTTTCCTCAAGTCCTCACCGCTGCGAATGCCCCACATCACTGTGGCAATGAATGCACATAAGCATCTCCCCGCCCGGCTTCTCCGGCAGCATCTGATGCACAAACTCCTGATGGCAACTGAGGCACGCTCCCTGCGTCACCCGACGATTGCGCGGCTTGATCTGGATCGGTTCCTTGAAATTGTCCAACGTAAACGCCAGCGAATGGAAGAAACCGTTGTCACCCTTGGTCATCCACTTGCCCACGAAGTCATGCGGCAAGTGACAGTCGTTGCAGACCGCGACGTGGCGATGGCTGGAGTTCTGCCAGGAGTCGTAATGACTCTGCATGACGTGGCAGTTGGCGCAGGTGGTGGGATTGTTGGAAAGGTAACTGGCACCCTTGCCATAGCCGAAGGTGAAAGCCCCGATGCCCCCCAGCAAGCCCACGGCAATCGCCAGGGCGATGGGCAGCACGCTGACCCAAGCGCGGGTGCGGGTCGAGGGCTGGCTGCGTTGCTCGGTTGGCGGGGGCGGCGTGTTGTCGATGCGTTGATCCGCCATAAGCCCTCGCATCCAATCGTCATTCAAAGCCCGATCCCATGAACGCCTCTCCGAAATGATCTCCCGACACGAGTGTATTGTGATCTTGGAACAATTACAAGAGGGGTCAGTTTGTCCACAAGCAACGCATGTGAATTTTCAAAGAGCGACGCGCCAAGAGCCGCGCACGCAGTAAGCGGACGGTAACCACATGGCTAAGACGACGGAATCCACTTACTCCGTGCGAGGCTCGTGGGTGGCGTGATTGGCGCAAACGTAAAAACGCTAAGATGCCGCCATCATGGCGCGACGCGCTCCACGCAAGGCTCCCGGTGACTTCCAGCCCACGGCGGACTGGCGCATCGTCGTGTTCCACGGCGTCGAGGAAATGCTCAAACGCCAGCACCTCCAGACCCTCCGCCAAGTCATGGAAGAGGCGCACGGCCCGTTTGAAACTTTCCTCTTCCCCGGTGCCACCGCCACCCTGTCCGATGTCCTCGATGAGCTGCGCACCTACTCGCTGATGCAGTCGTTTAAGATCGTCATCGTCGATGAAGCCGATGAGTTTTTGAAGCGTCACCGCGACGCGATGAATCGCTATGCGGAGAATCCCGCCGAGCAGGCGTTGTTGGTCCTGCGCAGCGGCACTTGGAACAAGGGCAACTTCGACAAGGCGGTGGTGAAGGTCGGGGCGGTGGTGAGTTGCGATCCCCTGCCCGCGGCTCAACTGCCGAACTGGGTCACCCGGCAGGCGCAAGAATCGCATGATCGCACCATCACGCCCCAAGCCGCCACGGCCCTGGCGCGGCGATTGGGCAGCGACCTGATGCTCTTGGACACGGAGTTGGGCAAGCTGGCGCTGATGGTCGAGCCGGGGCAGGCCATTGATGTGCCGCAGATCGAGCAGATGGTGGGCCGCAGCAGCGATGAAAAAGCCTGGGCCTTTAAGAACGCGGTGATGGACGCCTTGGCGACACCCAGCGGCGGGTCGGCGGCGGCGATGATTTCCAAGCTCCACGAGTTGGTGGACTTGGCTGGACAGGACGAGGTGCCGATTCAGTTCGCCCTGACGGATCTGATGCGGCAGCTTTATTACGCCGCGGCCTTGCGCCAGCGCGGGGCTGACCCTTACGCCATTCCCAAACAGTTGGGCATGTGGGGGCCGACCGGGCCGTTTGTGAATCTACTGAAGCGCGTGTCGCCCGCCAAGGCGCAACGGTGGTTGGATCGGCTCATGCACCTGCAATGGCGGCAGCGCAACAGCTTGGGCGATGGATTGCGGAATCTGGAATGCTTCTGTGCGGTGCTGGCCGATGATGTATAAATGACGGTCTTGCGGTCGCTCATGGATGAGCGGCCCTCCACACCGATGCACGGAGGCATCATGCCCGGCAAAGCCAAATCGTTCTTCGCATCATGGACACTCCCGCTGGCGGGGGTGGCTTTGTGCGTGTTGTTGACCGGCTGCTTGGACTCGGCCACGAGTTTGTTGGGAGGGAGCAAGTCTTCGGGCAAGGCGACCACCGCCGCGGTGGCGCATGAGGGCGCGTCTGGTGATGAGGCCGCGGCCCTGACGCAAAGCGCCCAAGCGCAGGCCGATGTGCTGGCGCAGGCCATCGCGGCCCGCAAGGCCAGAGGGGAAGGGGCCAGCGATGACGCATCGGCGATTCAGTGGCTCGACACGCCCGGCGCTTCCACAGCCAAACCCATCCTCGCAACGACCGGCCACAGCGATTCACAAGCCTCCACCGTGCGGGTTATCGACGGCTCAAACCCCGCAACGCCCGGCGACCAGACGGACTCCGCCACGATCATTAAAGTCGGCATCGGCCCCATTCAAAGCGATGGGGTCAAAGAACCCAAAGAAGTTCGGCAGCCCGACACCGGCCCGCAACCGCTGAAGATCAGCACCGTGCAGCTTTGCCGACGGGTCAAAGGCTTCGGCGTGTACGACACTTTCGATCACGGCTCCCGCTTCATGGCCGGTCGCAACCAGCGGATGATCGTCTATCTCGAACTCGAAAACTTCCACTCCGCCAAAACCGCCGACGCCCAGGGCGACCTCTACCGTGTGCAACTGGAACAGGAAGTGCGACTCTACAGCGAGGCCGACGGCTTCGAGGTCTGGCGTCAGGATCCGGTGAAGATCGTCGATGAGTCGCGCAATGTGCGGCGGGACTTCTTCGTGGTGCAGATGATCGAACTGCCCGGCAGACTGGGCGTGGGTCGCTTCCGCCTCAAAGTGCGTGTCACCGACAGCCAAGGCAAGAGCATTGACGAAGTGAGCATCCCCATCGAAATTGTCGCCGATCAAACCTTGGTGCAGGGGAAGTGAGAGACTTGGATCAAGCGGACTGGCAAGACGCGGATGATTCAGACTTCGCACGGTTTGGCCAGTTGTTAAACTGTCAGTCTCATGCGCCGTTACAAAATCGCCCGCAACATTCATTTGGGGATCAAGACGCTGCTGCTGCACAAGCTGCGTTCGATGCTGACCATGCTGGGCGTGGTCTTTGGCGTCGCCAGCGTGGTGGCCATGCTGGCGGTGGGGGAAGGCGCCAGTGAGCAAGCCTTGGAGCAGATTCGCCGGCTGGGTTCCAACAACATCATCATCACCAGCGCCAAGCCCGCCGAGGACGAAGGCCAGGGCAACGTACGCACGCACATGAGCGTTTACGGGCTTTATTACGAGGATCAGCAGCGCATTGCCGAGACGTTTGAGGACGTGCAACGCACCGTGCCGGTGAAGCTGGTGCGCAAGGAAGGCCGACTGGGCGACCGCGCCATGGAACTGCGGGTGGTGGGCACGACGCCTGATTGGTTTGATCTGGTGCGGCGGCCCGTCGTCGCCGGCCGGGTGCTCAACGACCGCGACATGGCCAACGTCGCCAACGTAGCGGTGCTCACCGAGCATGGCGCACGACGTTTGCTGGCGACCCGCAGCGTGTTGGGCCAGACCCTGCGTCTCGGCGGCGACACCTTTGAGATCGTGGGCATCATTCACAGCGAGGACTCCAACGCCGGGGGCATCCAAACGCCCGATCAGCAGGCCGATGCGTACATTCCCATCAACAGCGCGCGGGATCGTTTCGGCGACATCAACACCCGGCGGTCATCCGGTTCCTTTGAACGGGAGTTAGTCGAGTTGCAGCAGATGATCGTGCAGGTGGATTCGACGGATCGCGTCGAAGCCACGGCCGCGGGCATTCGCACCATGCTGGCGCTGTTTCACAAGAAGGGCGATTACCGCATGGAAGTGCCTCTGGCACTGTTGCGTCAGGCCGAGCAGACCAAACGGACGTTCAACATCGTGCTGGGTTCGATTGCGGGGATCAGCTTGCTGGTCGGCGGCATCGGCATCATGAACATCATGCTGGCCTCGGTGACGGAGCGCACGCGGGAGATCGGCGTTCGCCGCGCCATCGGCGCCAAGAAGCGGCAGATCATCGGGCAGTTCCTCATCGAAACCATCGTGCTTTCGACACTCGGCGGGTTGATCGGCGTGGGCATCGGCGTGGCCTTACCGCTGATCATCTCCCACTTCGCGGGCATGCCCACCATTGTCACCCTCTGGAGCCTCTTGCTCTCGGTGGGCATCAGTATGGGCGTGGGGATTGTCTTTGGCCTTTACCCGGCAAGCCGGGCCGCGAATCTCGACCCCATCGTCGCCCTGCGGCACGAATAACCCCCGGATTCATACGGCAACAGAGCCGAGGAGCGTAAGCCCCCGGTTGATCGCCCCCGCGCGTGTCTGCGCGCCTTAGCACCTCCGTCCACAGGCTAACGCCTTGCGGCTCGGACAAGGCAAGCGTAAAACGCGCGGGCGTGAAATGGCTGCTACGATTGCGTCATGCCCGCCACGGCCAACGCCCCACAACGCGAGTTGCTTTCCGGTGACTTCATGCACCGGCTGGATCAGCTCGATGTGCTGTCGCGCAAGATTCTGGCGGGCAAACTTCAGGGTGAGCGGCGGAGCAAGAAAAAAGGCCAGAGCGTCGAGTTCGCCGACTACCGCCAGTATGTCGCCGGGGACGATCTGCGTTTCATCGATTGGAATCTTTACGCCCGGCTGGACCGCCTCTTCCTGCGCCTCTTCATGGAAGAGGAGGACATGACCGTCGCCATCCTGCTCGACGTTTCCAAGAGCATGGACTGGGGCGACCCCAACAAGCTGCTTTACGCCAAACGATTGGCGGCGGCGCTGGGTTACATCGGACTGGTCAACTACAACCGCGTGAGCCTGTTTTCTTTCGCCGATGGCGTGGAAGATCAGTTGCTGGGCCTGCGCGGGCGACGGCCCTTGCCGCAGATGCTTTCGTTCCTGTCACAACAGGTCGGCCACGGCGGAGGCAACCTCGAAGCGGTCTGCAAACGCTTCGCCTTGACCGTGCGCGGCAAGGGCGTGGTGATCCTCATCAGCGACTTTTTCGACAAGGGCGATTTCTCGCAGGCCGCCCGCTACTTCGTCGGTGATCGCTTTGACGCCTATGCCATTCAGGTGCTCGCGCCCCAAGAGATCGACCCGGCCAAGGGCAACATCGGCGGTGACCTGCGGCTCATGGACATCGAGGACGGCAACGTCGCGGAAGTCTCGGCTGGGCCGGCGCTCATCAAGCGTTACAAGGCCAATTTGCAGGCATATTGCGAGCATCTGCGTGACGCAGCAAGGCGGCGGGGCATGTCGCACATGGTCAGCGACAGCAGCGTGCCCTTCGAGCAAATGGTGCTGCGCTACCTGCGCCAACGCGGGCTGCTGGGTTGAGTCTTTGAGTCATGTCGATGCCTGAAGCGCCAATAGCATCATCGTCGTTCCCGCGTCTTCCGCGGTCGTTTTATCAGCGGGACGCGGTGACCGTGGCGCGGGCCTTGCTGGGTCAGCGACTGGTGCGGCTGCTCGATGGCCAACGCCTGGCGGGGTTGATTGTGGAGACCGAGGCGTATCTTGGCGTCGAGGATGCCGCGGCCCACACCGTCGGGGGTCGGCGCACGGCCCGCAATGAATCCATGTGGGGCGACGGCGGGCACGCCTACGTCTATTTCACCTACGGCATGCACCATTGCATCAATGCCGTGGCGGGCACGGCGGGCCAACCCGTGGCGGTGCTGATAAGGGCGCTGGAACCGGTGGAGGGCTTGGAAATCATGTGGCAACGGCGACCCAAGGCACGGCACGACCGGCAACTCTGCGCCGGGCCGGGACGTCTCACTGCGGCCTTGGGCATCGAGCGGGAGTTGGATGGCGCGGACTTGGTGAGGGGCGAGCAACTGTTCATCGAGCGTGCCCGTCTCCGTTGCGTTGCGGGGAAACGCATCATCGCCGGTCCGCGGATTGGCGTGGATTACGCAGGCGAATGGACGCACAAGCCCCTACGATTCTGTCTGCGTGATAATTCTTTTGTGAGCCGTTAATGAGTCACAATCTTCCACCGCCGAATCCCCCGCACCCTTCGCATCTGGCGCGACCAGCGGTCAATGGCGACTGGCCAGTGGTCAAGCTCGCACTGCTGAACTTCACCGTTGGGCCTTGCGCTTGGACGGCCGAGCTGTTGGAGCGGGAACCCGATTACATCGCGGCCCGGCCGTCGCTCATCGTGGTGACGGATGACGCCGATGAGGACTGTCTGCGGGCCATCGCCCCGCGGCTGGGATCGTTGCCGGTGATGCTCTGCGTCACCCCGCCACAATTCACGCGCCGCTTGGCGGCGCTGGTTGAAAAACGGTTGTCTCTGTTGGGGCGTTCGCGGGTGGAGGTGCTGACGCTGATGCTGGAGGA
>JBBRGB010000076.1:0-14162 GCA_038241095.1 Phycisphaerales bacterium | reverse complement strand
GGAGCAGATCATCGCCGACGACCTCTGGCCCCTGCCCAAGTACACGGAAATGCTGTTCATCAAGTAACCCCCGGCCCCCCGGAAGCCCCGGAAGCCCACAGATGAGACGCCGCCCAAGCCCACAGATGAGACGCGGCTTTGGGCGGCTCTTCTGTGGGATGACCCAGGGATGCCCCGTGCCCCCCGGCGCGGGCCATCCCACGGATGAAGCCGCACAAAGCCGCGGTTTCATCCGTGGGCTTGCGGAGGGAATGAATGCGGGGGTATGTTCCCGGCATGGATGAACTCCCTTTCCGGTGGTATCACATCACTTTCGGCACGCACAACAGTTGGCTGCCCGGCGATGCGCGGGGCTTTCGCAGCCGCGACCACGACATCCACTCCACCGGCGACCATCGTCACCCGCCACCACCGCTTGAACACGAGGCTCTGCGCATGTATCAGCGGGACAAAACCACCCCCGCGATCACATTGGATGAGCAAGCGCGAACGCAAATCGGGTTGAGCATCATCAGTCATTTCCAATTGTTGCGACAGCGGCTGCTGGCGCTTGCGGTGGCATCGTGGCACGTGCATCTGCTGGCGCGGATGAGCGCTGATTCATGTGTGGTCAAGTCGGACATCGGACGGATCAAGCGAACGGCGTCGTTGGCGGTGAATGAGACTTTGCCGGGCCGCGTCTGGGCCCGGGGTTGCGGCTTGGCTCCGATCCGAGACGAGGCCCACCAACGCCATGCCTACCACTACATCTTGGCGCACCGGCTAGAGAAGGCTTGGGTCTGGAGCGAGTTGGAAAATGATGAAAATATCAAGCCGGAGTAACCCCGTTCAAGCCCACGGATGAAGTCGCGGCTCATTCATTCCCCTCCGCATGCCCACGGATGAGCCGTCGCCTTGGGCGGCTCTTCCGTGGGATCGCCCGCGCCTGTCATGGATGATGAATCGTCGGCACGGGGCATTCCTTGGTCATCCCACAGAAGAGCCGCCCAGAGCGGCGTCTCATCTGTGGGCTTGCGGCGGCTCATCCGTGGGCTTGAGTTCTTTATCCGGGGGAGATGCCCTTTTCCTTGAGAAACTTCAGCGTCTCTTGCCACCACGGCGCTTGTTCGTCCCACGTTTTCTGCCAGCCGCCCCAGATGACCACTCCGTCGGCGTGTTCGTACACCGTTTCGAGTTGCAAGCGCCAGTACGCGGCGGGAATCGGCTTGCCCCGCAACTCAGGCGAAGCGGCGTCGTGATATTCGGGCCAGAGGTAGGGATAGACCACTTTGTTGTATCGCCGGGCTTCGGCGATGTTGGCCTTGGCGAACGTCACCCACCCGGCCTGGTTTTCATAAAAGGTGTAGAGGCTGGGAAAGAGCACATCCGACTGGCGGGCGATTTCCATCAGGGCGTCGTTTTGTTTTTGCCAGTTTTGATAACGCGGCGAATCGACGGGCTGCTGGGCGTTCCAATAATCGCCCACGGGCGGCACGCCGTAAAACCCCAACCGCAGGCCGGGCACTTCATCGTGCATCCATTGCGCGATCTTGACGTATTTCTCCACCGTGGCGGCCACCTCATCAGGGTCGCCGGTGGTGGGCCAGTGTTCGATGTCCATGCTGACGATGATGGTTTTTCGCCGGGCGAGACTTCGGGCCGTGGCGCGGAGAAGGCTTTCGTCGGGCTGCTCCATCTGAGCGGGTGAGGGCCGCTGTTTGGTGGCAAAAAGTGAGGCTCCGAGGCTGACCATCGGCTTGACCCAGTGGCCCGCGAGGTCGGGCTTGTCCTTGAACAACATGGCGTCGAAAACGGTGAAAACCTTGGCGGGCTTGGTGGCGGGGGACGCGGCGGCGGAGGGGGCGCTTTGCGCCAAGGCGTGGGGAAAAGCCAGCATTCCCACCGCCGCCAGCGTCAGCAGAAGGACCGCCGTCACCGCCGATTTGCGTCCCAGGCCGCGCCGTGGTATCCTAACATCCACCAAACTTTGACGGGGCGTGGTCGCCGCGTTATCGTGGGGGAAATCGCCCGCTGGATTCATCGTGGTATTGTCTTTCATCGCGTCCGACAGCATAACCGACAGGGGTAACAAACCAATGGCCAAATCTTCCGCCGCCGTCTCCGAACCCTCTTCCGCCAGCCCCACCAGTGGCAACGGCCCGGCCGCCGCCATGGACGCCGGTCGCAAACGCGCCCTTGACCAAGCCGTCAACCAGATCGAACGCAGCTTCGGCAAAGGCTCGATCATGCGACTCGACGACGACCCCAGCATCATCGTGCCGGGCATCTCCACAGGCTCCATCAGTCTCGACCTGGCCTTGGGTGGCCGGGGCATTCCCCGCGGACGGGTGGTGGAAATCTTCGGACCGGAATCATCGGGCAAAACCACCTTGGCGCTGCACGTCATTGCCAGCGCTCAGGCGGCCGGCGGGGTCGCGGCCTTCATCGACGCCGAGCACGCCCTGGATCCCTCCTGGTCACGTCGCTTGGGCGTCGATCTCGAAAGCCTCATGGTCAGCCAACCCGACACCGGCGAGCAGGCGCTGGAAATCTGCGAACTCCTAGTGCGTTCCAACGCCATTGATGTCATCGTGGTCGATTCGGTGGCGGCCTTGATTCCCAAGGCGGAAATCGAGGGCGAAATGGGCGACACCCACGTCGGCCTGCAAGCCCGCCTCATGAGCCAGGCCCTGCGCAAGCTCACCGGGGCGATCAGCAAGAGCAAGTGCGCGGTCGTCTTCATCAACCAGATCCGCGAAAAAATCGGCGTGATGTTCGGCAACCCCGAAACGACGCCCGGCGGCAGGGCGCTGAAGTTCTACGCCAGCGTCCGCATCGACATCCGCCGCACCGCCACCATCAAGGAAGGCGAGACCGCCGTCGGCAACCGCACCCGTGCCAAAGTGGTCAAGAACAAACTCGCCCCACCCTTCCGCATGGCGGAGTTCGACATCATGTTCGACGAGGGCATCAGCGGCACCGGCGACCTGCTGGACCTTGCGGTCACCAGCGAGGTGGTGCAGAAGTCCGGGGCGTGGTTCAACTACGGTGAAGTGCGCCTGGGCCAAGGCCGTGAAAACGCCAAGCGCTTCCTCAAGGAAAACAAGGATTTGTTCCAAGAAGTGCTGGCCAAGGTGATGGAGATCAAGGGCGTCAAAGGCACCCCCGTGGCCGTTGGCGACGAAGAAGAAGCCCCCGCCGAAGCGGATTGAAAACGGCACGCTCATCCCACGGAAGAAACCGCAGCGGTTTCATCCGTGGGCTTGAAAAACAATTCCACCCCACAAAAATCACTTTTCCCAAGCAAGCCCACGGATGCCGTCGCCCAAGCCCACAGATGAGACGCCGCCCTGGGCGGCTCTTCTGTGGGATCGCCCACGCGGGTGGGGTCGAATTAATGGCCTGGCTTCCCGCACGCCATCCCACGGAAGAAACCGCTCAAAGCCGCGATTTCATCCGTGGGCTTGAATCACACCACTCACCCCGCTTGCGGGGCGGGCAGGTCGTCGCAGAAAGTCGCCAACTGATCCAGCGTCGGACTTGCCGCGTTGCGGACGTAATAACCACTCGTGCCCGTGCCCACGCACAGCGCCTCGGCCAGCGACAGCCCCGCGAGATTCCCCAGCGAGAACCCGGCGTTGAAGTTGTCGCCCGCGCCGGTCGAAAGCTTCGGCTCGGCGACGAACGGCCCGGCGAAAGTGGCGGTTTCCATCGCGCCATTCACGCCACGCCGCGCTGCGGCCGCGCCCTTGCGGGGGTGAATCACCACGCAGTAAAGACCCATTTTTTCGCACACCGCCTTGGCCGTCGCCTCAATGGCGCTCTCGGCGTCGCCGGCCACCGCCACCCCCAGCACCGCGGCGATCTGTGATGACTCCTTCAAGTTCATCCCCAAAGTCACATCCACATGCTTCTGCATCTTGGCGCAAAGCTCCAGCGCCTCCTTGATGTCCGCCAACTCCCGCTTCTCCGGGTCCGCCAGGTCGATGAAAACCTGCATCCGGCGGTTGCCCGACGCGGCCTTGGAAACCTTGTCCCCGCCGGTGGCAAATACCTCGATCATCTTCTTCCAGATGTCGGCCATGCCCAGCATCATGGTCCAGTTGACCATGCCGATGAAGCTCGACCTCGTGATGATGTCCAGCAGTCGGCCCTTGCCCAGGTGGTCATCGAGATGCTCCCAATCCACCGCGTAAATCGACTCGTATTTGCCCAGCATCAGCTTGCCATCGGCGAACTCCAAGGCGTCGGTGCGGCCAGGCTCGGCCACGGAATAAACCTCCGCCTTGCCCGCGAAATCCTCGAACACCGGATGCAGCGAAGGCGAACCCAAGGCCCCGACATACGTCACCGGCAGGCCCATCGCCGAAAGGGCGCTGGCCATGATCGGCCCGTTGCCGCCGAGCTTCTCCAAGGTCACCACCATCTCATAGTTCGAACTCATCCCCGCGGCGTTGACAATCTTCTTGCCGAACTGCTCGATGGTCTTGACACGGTCATAACGTTTGGCGTCCTGACGCTTGTCCACCACCGCGATGATCGAATCGACAAACCCGTCAAAGCCCACCAGCACCGGGTGCTTGGCAAGCTCGGAGGAAAAACGGCGAAGACCGCCAGCGGCGGATTTGGCAACGGCGGCGCGTGACTCGGACATCGGCATCAACCCTTGAAAAAGATCGCCGCGAACACGTCGCGACGCGTAGCCCCGCATGTTACCAAAACACCCGAAAAAGGGGACATCCACAATTTCAGCTTCGTTGTCGTTCAAATCACCTCAGCGTCAAGGAAATTGTGGATGTCCCCTTTTTCTTCGTCGCCTGCGAAGATTAACTTTGGTTATAATGTGTCGCTTTTGCCAACACCCTCAAAGGCTAGAAAGGTTCCAACCCATGTTCGATCAAGTTCAACCCGCCCCGCCCGATGCCATTCTGGGCATTACCGAAGCTTTCAACCGCGACGCCAACCCCGCCAAGATCAATCTGTCGGTCGGCGTTTACAAGGACGCCACCGGCAAGACGCCGGTGCTGGCGTCGGTCAAGGCGGCCGAGGAACGCATTCTGAAAACCGAGGCCACGAAAAATTACGCCCCCATCGACGGCGCTCCGCAGTATGCCGCGGTGGTGCAGCGGATGCTTTTTGGTGACGGTGCGGCCATCGTTGCCGAGAAGCGCGCCGCCACCGCCCACACGCCCGGCGGCACCGGTGCTCTGCGCGTCGCCGGTGATTTGTTGAACCGCGTCAAGCCCGGCGCGACCTTGTGGATGAGTGAGCCGACTTGGCCCAACCACCCGCAGATTTTCCAGGCCGCAGGCTTGAAGACCGCCAGCTATCCCTACTTCGACGCCGCCAAAAACACACTCGCTTGGGACGCCATGCTTGCCGCCATCAAGGCCATTCCCACCGGCGACATCCTGCTGCTTCACGGCTGCTGCCACAACCCCACCGGGGCCGACCCCACGCCCCAACAATGGAAGGCCATCGGCGACGTGGTGCAAGAACGCCAACTGCTGCCCTTGGTCGATTTCGCTTACCAAGGTTTCGCCATCGGGCTGCGCGAGGATGCCGCCTGCCTCCAAGCGTTCCTCCGTCCCGGCGTGGAGTTGATGGTCGCTTCGAGCTTCTCCAAAAACTTCGGGCTTTACAACGAGCGGGTCGGGGCCTTGACCCTCGTGGCCAACAGCGCCGAGGCCGCCGTGGCCGTGCAAAGCCAGGTCAAGAGCGTCATTCGCTGCAACTACTCCAACCCCCCGGCGCACGGCGGCGCGATTGTCAGCACCATCCTCGCCGACGCGGCGCTGGCGGCTCAGTGGGAAAAAGAGCTTATCACCATGCGCACCCGCATCGCCGACATGCGGCAACTCTTCGTCGAAACCCTGGCGCAAAAGGGTGTGAAGAAAGACATGACCTTCATCGCCCGCCAGAACGGCATGTTCAGCTTCTCCGGTCTGAACAAGGACCAGGTTGAGCGGCTGAAGAAGGAATACGCGATTTACATCGTCGGCAGCGGCCGCATCAACGTCGCTGGCATGACCCGCGACAACATGCCCATCCTCTGCGACGCAATCGCCACGGTGATGAAGTAGCATGGGTGCGAATATGAACACCAAGACACGAAGGAGACGAGAGAAAGGCTTGGGGATTGCGCGGTTGAGGCTTGCGTGATTCAATCAAAACCATGAACCTTTTTCTTTCCTCTGCCTTCCTTCGTGACTTCGTGTCTTCGTGTTCAATCTCTTAACGACAACCCCCCCCCCACGCCCCAACCGGAACTCACATGCACGAAAACATTGATGGCATCATGGATGACCTCGAGGCGCGGATGAAAAACATCCGCGACTCTCTTTAACTACGCGGACAAACTCCTAGACCTTCAGCGCCACGAAAAACTCATGGAGGCCCCCGACTTCTGGAACAACCAGGAGCAGGCCACCAAAGTCGTCGGCGAGTTCAAACGCATCAAGGCCCAAGTCGCTCCCGTCGCCAAGGTCACCAACGCCATTGAAGAGGCGGCCCTGATGTGGCAGATGGCCCAAGAAGCCGACGACGACGCCACCCGCGCCGAGGTGGACGCCCAGCTCGACAAGCTTGCCGCCGACCTCGACAAACTCGAAATGATGTCGCTTTTGGCGGGCAAGTACGACGCCCGCAACTGCTACGTTTCGGTCTATGCCCGCGAGGGTGGCACCGAGGCCATGGACTGGTGCCAGATGCTCATGCGGCAATACGTCCTCTATGCCGAGAGCGTCGGCTGGGAGGTCTTCGAGGTGGACAAAACCGTCGGCGAAGAAGCGGGCTTGAAAGACGTGACCCTCTACATCAAAGCCCCTTGGGCCTACGGCTACCTGCAATGCGAACGTGGCACGCACCGCCTGGCGCGGGTCTCGCCCTTCAACGCCCAAGGCAAGCGGCAAACCAGCTTCGCCACCGTCGATGTCGTTCCCGAGTTCGACGATGAAGGGGCCTTGGAAATTCCGGAAAAAGACTTGGAAATCACGCCCTTTGTGCGGGCTTCAGGCCCCGGCGGGCAGAACGTCAACAAGGTCGCCACCGCCATCCGCCTGGTGCACATTCCCACCGGCATCACCGTCGTCTGCTCCGTGGAACGCAAGCAGGAGCAGAACAAGAAGCGAGCCATGTCGATTCTGTATGGCAAGCTGGAATTGCTCGAGGAGCAGCGGCGTGAGCAGGAACAACTGGCCGCGGCCGGCGGCAAGATGGACCTGGGTTGGGGTTCGCAAATCCGCTCGTATGTTTTCTACGACAACCGCGTGAAGGATCACCGCACGGGGCATGAAGTGGGCAACCCGCAATCGGTGATGGACGGCGACTTGCAGGGCTTCATCGACGCGGAGTTGCAACGCCGCGCCGCCGCAAGAAGTCGCGCCTGACCCGCCGCTCGTCGCCGCCCCGCCGGCGCCGCGCCACTGTTTCATCAGAGCCGCCGGGCGTAAGCCCGAGGTTGTCTTGGCCTGCCTCGTCAGAACCGCAGTGCGTAAGCACGCGATGAAAGTAATTTGCACGCAATTCGTGCGCACAAGCCAAATCGTCCCCAGGCTCACGCCTTGCTGCTCAGACACACGGCGCGAGGCAAACTCGCGATTGCCCGCCCCCCCCGGCTCCCAGAAAAAACAACAACCGTTTGACACGCGGCGACCGGCCCGCGAAACTATCAACCTTCTGGAGAGGTGGCCGAGCGGCTGAAGGCGCTGGTCTCGAAAACCAGTTTGGCACTTGTTGTCAACGTGAGTTCGAATCTCACCCTCTCCGTTGAATTAGTGGGGTGTTCAGCAAATGCCTTTTTTTTGGGCATCTGCTGGACACCGATGGTGAATGCGAGGGGTGTTGTCCCGGTTTTGTCCCTCTCTGCCATCGCCGAGGGTTCGCAGTTTAGTAAAGGGAATGTGGCCCGAGCCAATGCCGGTGGGTGGCCATCCGCATGGACGCTGCCCAAGCCGATCGCGAGGATTGCGACAAGCATCGCGGTCATTTGGATGGTGGCGGTGCACAAAGAAGCGGTTCTCTTGGTCATGCGAATCTCCCTGATGGAGGGTGGTGAGGGCGAGCCCATCGACAGGAAGGGCTCAGGGGTTGTCAGGACTGGAAAAGGGCACTTCGCGCATGAAACGCTGCGAGTCTTCATCGCTAAGGTGGTAGTAGACGGCAGCCATGGAGCGGTCACCGGTGTGTCCGAGCCACGCGTCGACAGCGCGTTGCGGGACCCTGTTGTTGTGGCAGAAGGTCTCAAAGAAGTGGCGCAGCGAGTGGATGACCATCCCGTCGTGCTTGCGGCCGACCTTGATGTCCAAGGCACCCGCCGGTGGGTGGCTTCAAGATTGTTGCCCAGCTTCCGCAGATCGGAATGCGATAACGCTGACACTTCGATGATGGTCATGAAAAACTCCTTGGCCTTGTGGGCCGGTGTGGTGGATATCCCAGTCAGCCGAGGCACAGTGCCGGGGCCGCCCGAGTGCTAAGGGCATCACTTAATAGTGACGCGTTTGGGCGGAGAATTAAGCGAGGGCGAGGTGCGGGGGAGATGGGGCAGAGGGAGTTTCGACATGTCCTGCGTGGATCGCACGGGAAGGCCACGATGAACCAACCGCCAGCGAGATGGCTCATGTGTCTGCCCCACCATTGGCAACGCAATTCCAAAGTTGTCAAAGGTGGACAATCGCACCCCGCCGGACAGTTGGGCCAGCTGACGTATGACATCGGGCTCAATCCCGGAGGTCAGTGGTTCGGATCCTCCCCACGCTATTAGGAAGGCCGGTTGCAAACCGAATCGGCCCGCCTTGACGAGAGACTCATTGCCGTCGAACCATCCATTTTGCGCCACGGCCGCGTCCGGTTAACGACAACAGCCCTGCCGCTTTCATCTCCGCCATAACCTTCTTGAGCAATTTGCTGCTAATCCCCGGAAGATGGCTTTGAATGTCGGCCAACGTGAACTCCCCGACCTGGCTCAGGATTGCCTGACGGGTAAGCTCCGTTTTGGCGGGTTGGCCACCGCACCGCTCTACCTGCTGCGAAAACTCCATGTAGGCGCGTCGCAGCACACCCAGAAAGTGGTTCCACCACGGCAGGATTGGATTGCGCCCTTCGTGCCAGCCGGCCGAGCATTCACCCAGCACGTGGTAGTAATCCTCTTTACTCTGCTCCACCAACCGTTCCAGACTGACATAACGGCCCACGCTCAAGCCGTGTTGCAGAAGCAGCATGGTATGGCATTCGATGACAGATCAGAATACATTCAATTGACAGGGACACATTGTGAATATCCAGTCGCCTGTCACAACGCATGCGCAGGCGTTTGAACTGATGCAGACAACTGATGGTGCGTTCGACGGGCCAGCGAACCTTGCCCAAGCCGACTTGATCGACTTTGGGCGGGCTCTGATCGACAGCGGCATGGGCCTTTCCCCAGCCTTCACCTCGCCATCTCGATGACCTGACACGGACTTGGCCATTCGTGGCGCGATGGATTCATTGCTTAGGGGCGCCACCCGTTGGCGCGGAATTGGCGGGGCGCCAGTTGGACCACGTCTGGCAGGCCTTGACCGTCACTTCATGAATGGCGTCGGCGAGGATGGCGACGGGGCCGGATTGGCCGTGCTTTCGCATGGTCATGACGCAGGGGTGCATGAGCTTGTTGATGAGTCGATCCGCCAATTGATTGACCGCCTGTCGCTGGGCGGGGTTCAAGTCGGGACAGCAGGACATGAGGCGGGCGATTTCCACATCGCGAAGCTGGCGGGCGTCGGTGAAGACCCGTTCGATCATGGACGTCGAGCGCGTCTGCTCAAGCCAAGTTGCGAAGGCGGCGATTTCCGCATCCAGAATCGCTTCACACAATGGCAACTGCGACTCGCGGTGCTGTTGATTCTCCGCGACGATGCGACCCAGCGCGTCAACGTCATAGACATAGACCTGGTTAAGACGTTCCACCGCGGGATCGACGTTGCGGGGCACCGCCAGATCAATGATGAACATCGGCCGCCCCTGCCGCTGCTTCTGCGCCTCGCGGATCCGCTCGGGGGTGATGATGGCCTTGGGGCAACTGGTGGCGGTAATGACCAAATCGGCTTGCGACAGTTGGGCGTCAAGTTCGCTGTAGGCCACGGCCTGGCCCTGACAGGCTTGGGCCAGGGTGCTTGCGTTTTTCAAGGTTCGGCTGGTGACGACAAACTGATGCGCGTTGGCCTTGCGCAGATACTGGCAGATCAACTGCGCCATTTCACCGGCGCCGATGACCAACACCCGCTTGTCGGTCAGGTCCGAAAAGATGCTCTGGGCCACATCCACGGCGATGGAAGGAATCGACACTTTGCGGGCGGCGATCTCGGTTTCGGTGCGAATGCGTTTGCTGACGGAAAAAGCGCAGTGGAAAAGGCGGTTGAGCACGCGACCGGTGGTGCCCTGCTCGCTGGTCTGGGCGTAGGCGGCCTTGAGTTGGTTGACGATCTGGTATTCGCCCACGACCATCGAGTCGAGGCTGGCGGCCACGCGGAAGAGGTGCCGCACCGCCTGTTCGCCCTGATACTGATAGAGATAGGGTTTGAAATCCCGCACGGGCAGATCGCGTGCCTGGGCGATGAAGCTGACCATGTCATCGATGTTGGGGTGTTCATCGGGGCTGACGACCATCATCTCGACGCGGTTGCAGGTGCTGAGGATGGCGGCTTCACTCGAAGGATAACGCTGCTGAAAGAGCATCAGCGCCGTGGAGACGCCCTCCCGTGAGAAGGCGAGTTGCTCACGCAGATGAATCGGCGCGCTGCGATGGTTCATGCCCACGAGAAGAATGTTCATGACTTGCTCCTCTGCCCGGTGGCGGGGCGATCGTTGTGGCGGCCGACGAACCAGATCCAAGCGGCATAACCCCACATAAGGCCCAAGGCCGCGACATAGGCGAGAATGGCTGAAGTGGTGCCGTTCATGGAGCCCCCGTGGCCCCGGCCGGCGCGGTGCCAGTGGGGAAAAAGTCGCTTTGTCGTTGATCGCCCCGCAGCGACGCCCGCCGTTGAATGCGATAGCCCGCGTGGATCAGGCCCGCACTGAGCATGATCACCGGGATGAACCAGTACAACAGCGTCCAGTGCATGGCCGGGGCAAGTTGGATGGAACGGGGGTGGATGTCGGGCATGAGTCGCACCGAGAGATAGACCAGAGGCACATCAAGGAAAGCGATGATGCCGTAAACGGCTGAGACGACGGCCCGACGTTGTGAGCCGGCGATGGACGGCCGGATCAGCATGTAAACGACATAGAGCAGCCAGAGGATGAGACTGAAGGTGAGACGTGGACTCCAGGTCCACCACTGGCCCCAGGCGCTCTTGCCCCAGAGGATGCCGGTGACGAGAACGACCGAGGCCAGCAACACCGCGACACTCGCCGAGGCGGAGGCTAGGTCATCCCAATGGCGTCGGCGTCGCAGGAGGTAGCCGATGCTGGCGATGAAGGTCATCAAACACGCAAGGAAGGTGCAGATGGCCGCGGGCAGGTGGATGTAAAAAATCTTCTGCACCGGGCCCATCGTCACTTCGGTCGGCGTCCAAAGCAGAACGATGGCGATGCCCAGCGCGAAAAGGACGGCGGTCACGACCCAATAGAGACGGTTGATCATGTGTGACATCGGACCCACTCCTAAGGCTCAAGCACGAGTTCAAAGACGATCCAGCTCACCGCCAGATAGACCAAGTCGATGGCGATGAGCAGTGCGATTCCCTGACCCAGGGGCTTGTTTTCCTCAAACAGCGCCAAGGTCAGTTGGGTGGAAGTAATGACCAGAGGCAGGCAGATGGGGAAGATCACCATCGCCAGCAGACCGCCTTGGAGCCGGGTGGAACTGACAGCCGCGGCAAAGAGGGTTCCCACGGCGGCGAAGCCCAGCATGCCCAGGCCCATGATTCCGGCAAATCCCAGCGGCGCTGCCGAGAGGTCGAAGCCCAGCAGTATCACGGCCGCGGGCGTGACCACCAGGGCCAGCACGGCGATAAGCGCCAGATTTGCCAGAAGCTTGGCCAAGTAGATGACGGTGCGATCCACCGGAGCCAGAAGCAGGCTGGCCAGAGCGCCATCCTGTCGTTCGACGGCCATGGTTTTCTCAAAAACGAGGACGCCCCCGAAGAGATAAGCCACCCAGAGCGTGGCCGTGGCCGTACCGCCCGACCCCAACTGCTGAGGCCCCAAACCCAGTCCCAGAACCACGACGATCAGCAGGCCCAGCACGATGACCAGTCCCAGCGTTTGGCGGGTGCGGGCCTCGATTCGCAGGTCCTTGGCAAGGAGCAATCCAATTTGCGACAGGGCGGGGGTCATGTCCGAGTCACCTCGTCAAGAACCAATGCAACCGGCGTGCCAGCGGTGGGTTGGTCCAAGACGATGGTTCCCTGACGCAGAACAATGACGCGACGGCATAAGTCGATGCTCTGCTCAATGTTATGATTCGTGACAATCAGAGTCTTGCCCGCCTGCGCCAAGGTCTGGAGCAGCGATTGGAGTTGCTGGATCGAGGGAATGTCCAAACCTGAGAACGGCTCATCGGCGAGGATCAGTTCGGGATCGTGCATCAGGGCGCGGGCAATGGCCAAGCGTTGGACCATGCCGCGTGAGAACGCCTTGACCGCATCATTGCCTCGGTCGATGAGTCGAACCTGCTCCAAGAGTGTGTTGGCGCGGGCATCAGCGTCCTTGATGCCGTAGAGCCGCCCGAAAAACCGCAGGTTTTCCCTGGCTGTGAGGTCACGGTAGAGCATGGGTTGATGGCCGATCATGCCGATGCGACGGCGCAGGGCGGCATCGCCGCGATGAACGGGCCGGCCCATTAACGTGAGTTGACCGCTTGAAGGCGTCGTCAGTGTCGCCAGCAGATGCAGGAGCGTGCTCTTGCCCGCGCCGTTGGCACCCAGCAGAGCGACGCTCTGGCCGACCGGAATGGAAAAACTCAGACCCCGCAGGATCAGGCGGTCGTCGATCTCCTTGGTCACCTCGACGGCTTGCACGGCCGAGGGTGGCACGGCCTGAGCATCGGCGGGCGCGGTCTGTCCAGGCGTGGCGGCAATCGTGGACACATTGATCTCCAGTCATTCAGTCGCCGCTGTCCACGATCAGGTGAGTTACTTGGGTGAGCTGGTGCTGGTGGTTTTGGCGGGCGACTTCATGAGCATGATGACCACGGCCGCGGTCAGCAAAGCCCCAGCTCCCAGCCCGGCCATAAGCCGCGTCGAGGAGGAGGACCGATCCGCCGACTGTGGCGCGGATACGGGCTGGCTCCAGGCCTCGGTCTGTCCCGGGGCCATGCCCGCTTGGGTGTCAAGCCCTGAAATCACCAAGGTTGATTTCCGCGTTGCCGCGATATCGGTTGCTTGGTAAAGACGCACGGGGTTCTTGCCGCCGTTGGGCATTTCCCCGACTTCCAAACCCGTCGCATCCACCTTCGTGCCGTCATCGGGCACGAACACAACCATGTTCCTGACCGCCGCCGGTGCCACAAGGTCCACGGTCACGCTTCCCTGGTGTTGGGGCACAATGTAGGCGATCTGTAGCTTGAGGGTGCCGGGCGTGAGGGCCTTGGTGCTGATGATCTTGCCATCGGCAACGACCGTCGTGTCCGTGTCGAGCCCGCGCACCATGCGCACATCAATGGCACCTTCCGGCAGGGGCAGCACCAGCGTGGCGCTGTCACCGGCTTTTGGATACGCCTTGTGCGCCGCGGCGGCATCCTTGACCACTTTGTCCAGCGGCTGGCCGGCCCAGGCGCGATCGCCCGGCGTTTCAATGACCAGCACTTCCGTAATGAACATGCCCTTGGGGTCACGCCGCATCATCACGTGACGCATCGGCACCGACCATTCCGGGGCCACGGTCGTCGCCTCAAAGACGTTGACCCGCAACATCTGATCGGCGGCGGTCGAACCCATGACCGTGCCAATGGTCAGGTACGTCACCCCCTCGTTGCGCACGGTGATGTAAGGTTGAGCCGAGCCGGGCAGTTCCACATCGCTGAGGATCGCCACGCCGTGTTTGTCGAACGTCACATCGACCTGTTTGAGGACCTTGTCACCACCGATGAATTTAACGTCAGCCGTGATGTTTTCAGAGAGTCCAGCCCCGGCCGTGCCCTGCACGACTTTGATGGCCAAGTTGGCTTTGAACGGCTCATCCTTCAGCGGCAAAGCCATTCC
>JBBRGB010000075.1:0-14289 GCA_038241095.1 Phycisphaerales bacterium | reverse complement strand
CTCGGTGGCGTACTCCTGCTCGCCCGACGGCGGCAGGCTTGAGCCAATACCTCCTTGCGACCTGGCGCCTAACCGCGCCAGGCCGTATTGCTACATGACTACCCTCCTCACGCCCTGCCGCTTAACCGCGGCAGGGCGAATTGCAGCCAACATTCGTCACCGTCCCCACAGCCGTTGGTGTCCATAACTTCACGAGGCCACAAATGAATCACACCAGATCTATCAGGTACGGACGCGGGTTCACGCTCATTGAACTTCTGGTAGTAATTTCCATCATTGCACTGCTCATCGCGCTGCTATTGCCGGCACTCACGGCCGCGCGGGAGGCCGGACGCAAGCTGCTATGCTTGGCCAATATGAGGCAGATCGGTCTGGCGATAAATTTCTATGCAGAGGACAATCGCGGCGATCTGCCGCGCGGACGATGGGATGCAGGCAACGGCAATACCTCTGTCAATGTATATGGCTCCCGGTGGACCAACCGCCTGGCGGCCCTTTACGAACTGGGCGGGCGGAAGAACGGCGGCGAATGGGTGTTCGGCGGGAAGAGCGCCATGCTCTGCCCCTCCAATGAGCCAGCGGTGGCGCGGGGCAGCATGAATGATTCCGACCAGCGGGGCGCCAGCTATTTTGGCAACGGCCGACTCATCACACCCAGCGACTCGCTCACCACCGTTCATGTAAAACTCAGCCAAGTCAGACAGCCCTCGAGCCGACTGTTGATGAGCGAGCGAATGGGTTGGTGGTATGGCAACCTCGACCGCGCGGTCTCGTGGGACCAGGCGAACGCCGCGTGGTTTTACTCGACTTCGGTTTCGATGGACAACAACGTCACCTGGGGCTTCGGCCCACTTTTTGGCATTCAGCATGGAAGCTCGATCAATGTCGGCATCCTAGACGGCAGTGCAACCTCGTGGACCTACGATCGCATGTGGAACAGCGTTCTGGGCCACAACAGCAACACCCCACCCGCCAACAATCCCGACGATTGGCACTATTGGCGCGGCAACTAGCGGACCATTTCCCCGCCCCCAACCTATACCGCCCACCCCCCGGCCCCTCTGAGACGTATTTACCTTCTATATATCTTAAAGAGTTGTTGTTATGAGGCTCATTACTCTAATAGGTATTCTGGTTGTCAGCGTCATGGTGCGGGCGGAGAGCATAGTCTTTCCCGATGGTGCAGAAGTAGTAAATCTCATAACCGTCTATGGTGCCAAGGGCGATGGCGTAAGTGATGACACTGCGGCGCTACAGAAAGCAGTTGTTGAGAACAAGGGCAAGAATCGCACGCTCTATTTCCCCAACGGCACCTACCTGCTCTCGGAGAGCGTAGGCATCTTCGACGGCAAACCCCACAGTTCTGACCGCTTCCTCACCTACCAGGGCCAGAGCGAAACGGGAACAATCATTAAACTCAAGGACCGTTGCCCGGGTTTCACTGACCCGGCCAAGCCAAAGATCGTGCTGGCAATCTATGACGGTCACAGTACCGGAGACGTCATGCACAGTTATGTGCGGAACCTGACTGTCGATGTAGGCAGTGGCAATCCGGGTGCGATCGGGCTGCGGTTTCTGAGCAACAACATTGGTGCCATGGATCGGGTGACTATTCGCAGTAGTGACCCCAAAGGCGCAGGCACACTGGGACTGGATCTGCGGCAGAGTCAGAACGGGCCCTGCCTGATCAAACGCGTGACGGTGATCGGATTTGATACCGGCGTGGAGACGGACAACAGCTTCTCCCTGGTGCTGGAACATCTCACACTCAAAGACCAGAACGTACTGGGGTTCTACAACGCCAATGCGCGGGTCACCATACGTGATCTGAAGAGCATCAACAAGGTGACGGCACTGCGCAACAAGTGGAACAGCATCACACTGATCGGAGCTGACCTGTCCGGCGGCAGCGCAGAGAACACCGCACTCCTGAGTGAGAACACCCGATTCTTCGCCCGCGATATCAAGCAGAGCGGTTATGGCCATCTGCTTAAGGATTCCGCAGGCAAGTTCCATGATGGAGCGGCGCTGGATGAATGGTTTGAGGGCAAGGGATCGTCGCTGTTTGGGACTGAGCCCAAGACCTTACGCTTGCCCATTGAGGAAACGCCCGAGGTGCCTTGGGAAACCGATCTAAGCAAGTGGATCATTGTCAGTAATACCGGCGATATCACGGAATCATTGCAGCAACAGATTGACCAGGGCGCGACCACCGGCATGACCACGCTTTGCTTCCCGCCCGGGGAGAAAAGCCGCATCAGTGCTCCGATCCGTGTGCATGGCAGTATTAATCGCATCATCGGCATGACCAGTATCGTGAATGTGGCCGATATCGACGGCAAGTTCAAAGCCGGTGCGGCAGTGTTTACGTTTGAGAATCTGAAGGCGCCAGTGCTGGTCGTGGAACGCTTTTTCCTGCTGGGCGGCTGGAAGTGCCCGGCCCATGTCGTGATGTTTGAAAACAAGTCGGGCAAGACGATCGTGCTTAAAGATCTGGGGGTGGGCGGAATCACCAAGAAAGCCGACCCAGGCGGTACGTGGTTCATCGAGGATGTCGCGCCAGACCGGATTTCCACACTCGCTATCGGCAAGGATGAAAAGTGCTGGGCGCGACAGTTCAATCCAGAATCATATCAAGCTGATATGATCGAAGTGAATGGCGGGCAGTTGTGGATTCTGGGCCTAAAGACTGAAGGTCGCGCCACGCACGTGGTGGCCAAAGACGGTGCCAGGGTTGAAGTGCTTGGCGGGGTGAGTTACCAGTCCTGGGATAAGCAGCCCGTAGACCCGCCGATGTTTAGGGTGATCGATTCTCAGGCATCCTTCACGTTGGGGCTGTACAGCTCGCGGTATCCTTTTACGACGATGATTGAGGAGATGCAGAAAGGGCAAACCAGGACACTTCTGCAAAAGGAACTTCCCGACCATCACCTGCCGGTGTATCGATCAGGCGAGGGAGAGTGAATGGGGCCTGACTAAAGAAATTTCATTACAACCAACGGTTAAGTGTAATTGAGTTACGACATAGTTTGTATTAAAAAGGTGAATCATGAGAAATCTGAAGCAGAATATGGTTCTCGCGGTAAGAACTGCGGCGGTGATGTGTTTGGCTGTTGGCGCATTTGCCCAGGCGCCGGCGGCATCTACGAACGAGGCGACCAAGGTCGCCCCGGCAGAGCAGACGGCTCACAACCCCAACTTCGCGGACAAGACTTTCTGGCCGGCCGACGTGGAGAAGACCGCTTACTACAAGGAGAAATGGGAGCCCACGCGAGTGCTTGTTTTCGCCAAGACCGGCGATCTGGTCAACGGGGATTGGCGTTCGATGAACGTCAAGGACGTCGCCGACGCGGAGCACTGGACCGAGAACGGTAAGCCAGCGACCAGCGGGCCGGATGAGAACACCGACGTGGTCTTTCCGGATTCCAAGGGTTACTACAGCACCGGAAAAGCGGAGAATTGCGGCAGCCTTACGGTGCGCCACATCACCGTTGGCCGAAATTGCGACGCATCATTCTCGGGCGTCCATCTCTATGGTAACGCGCTGGTAAAACCCGGCGGCAGGCTTTTCGGCCATACTGTTACTTTCGAAGGGGACAAGAACACATTCATGAAGGGGAACAACCCCTCCTACTTGGCCAACAAAACGGATTTCACAAAGACCAACAATGCCTCGGTGGAAGTCTTGGGCAATTGGATGCAGGATGACGAACTCCGGGTCCGCAGCGGCAGCCTCATCATCGGGCCGGACACGCAATATCGTGCCGGCGACCGTGGTGCCAATCGGATCTTTCCGGGAACTTCTGTCGTGCTGATGTCCGGTGCCACCCTGAAGGTCAAGGGTGACAAGTATGTCGGCAAGGACTGGGTCTTTGGAGGCAACCTGCAGGCGGGCACCAAAGAGCGTCCGTTGACTAAGGATGCCACCATGGGATTGAGTAGCAAAGTGCGTGGAGAGCTACCCTATCCTTCCAATATCGCTCCCAAATCCTATCCGACCGACAGCAGTCTGGTTCTAAACTCGACTGGTAGTATCACGGTGGTCAGCGCGGATCCCAAAACCGCTCGCTTAGTCTTCTGTTGGGTCGCGGAGAAACATAATGGCTACACGCCTGAAGGCATTGATGCGTATGCCGACAAAGAGACGATCACCATGACGCTGCTTGGAAAAGCGTTTCTCGACGGGGTCGAATTTCACAATGTGAGGTTGGGCGGAATTATGATGGTCAATCCGGCCGATGCTCGGCAGTGGAAGAACGTCACCTATGGCGAGAAGAACCAAGGCCCGGCCGATAAGCTGATCATCAAGAATACCGCCCTTCCAGACGTTAACATGTTCGTGCCGGGTGAAGGCAGGATCGAATGACCCGAAGAATGCGGCAGCCTCTGTTGATCATAATGGCCCTTGGCCATCCAGCCTGATCTGTCCTATCCCTAACCTCATGAATCCTTGAAATATCCTATGAAACTCTTGTTCACCATTTCCTATGTTCTCCTGTTCGGCCTATCCGCCTCGCTGCTGGCCGAAGACATCGTCTATCCGCCGCAAGCAGAGGTCGTGAATGTGAAGACGGCCTACGGCGTCAAAGGCGATGGGAAGACCGACGATGCCCCTGCCTTGCAGAAAGCGGTGGATGAGAACAAGGGATCCAACCGCGTCCTCTACTTCCCTAATGGCACCTATCTGCTCGGTAGTAGCGTCGGCATCTTCAATGGCAAGCCCCACACCCATGACCGTTTCGTGCAAATCCAGGGGCAGAGCGAGGCCGGCGCGGTGATAAAGCTGAAGGATGCCTGTCCGGGCTTCACCGATCCCGCAAAGCCCCAGATCGTGCTTTCGCTGTATGAAGGTCACAGCACCGGCGATGCGATGGACACCTATGTCCGCAACCTCACTGTCGATGTCGGCCAGGGCAACCCGGGGGCGATCGGCCTGCGCTTCATGAGCAACAATGTCGGCGCCATGGACCGGGTGACTATCCGCAGCAGCGACCCCAAGGGTGCCGGCAAGCTCGGTCTGGACATGCGCCAGAGCCAGAACGGTCCCTGCCTGATCAAACGCGTGACCGTGATTGGCTTCGACACTGGAGTCGAGACCGACAACAGCTTCGCGCTGGTTTTCGAGCATCTTACGCTCAAGCACCAGAACGTGGTGGGCTTCTTCAACGGCAATGCCCGTTGCACCGTACGCGGCCTGAAAAGCGTCAATCGGGTGACGGCCCTGCGCAGCAAGTGGGACAACATGACGCTGATCGAGGCCGACCTCAGCGGTGGCAGCAAAGATGCAACCGCGATCATCAGCGAGAACGACCGCTTCTTCATGCGCGATGTAAAACAAAGCGGCTATGGCCACCTGCTCAAGGATTCCAAGGGCGTCTTCCATGACGCGGCAGCCATCGACGAATGGTATGAAGGCGAGGGCCTGTCGTTGTTCGGGGCGGCGCCCAAGAGCCTGCGCCTGCCCATCGTCGAAACCCCGGACATCCCGTGGGAGACCGACTTCAGCAAATGGGCCTTCGTCGAGAAGAGCGGCGACATCACCGCGTCCTTGCAGCGGACCATCGATGAGGCGGCGGCCAGCGGCAAGACCACCATCTGCTTCCCCCCGGGCGACTCGCAGTCGACCATCAGCGGCCCCATCCGCGTCCATGGCAGCATCAATCGCATCATCGCCATGGCCACCATCGTGAACATCACCGACCCGGATGGCAAGCTCAAGGATAGCGCGGTGTTCACCTTCGAAGATCTGTCGTCCCCCGCTATTGTGGTCGAGCGTTTCTTCCTGCTCGGCGGCTGGAAATGCCCGACCCACATCACGATGTTCGCGAATCACTCGAAGAAGAAGATCGTGCTCAAGGACATGAGCGTCAATGGCGTGACCAAGAAGGCCGACCCGGGCGGCACTTGGTTCATCGAGGACATCTCGCCCGCCCGCGAATCGACATTGGCCATCGGCAAAGGCGAGACCTGCTATGCACGGCAGTTCAATCCGGAATCGTACAAGGCGGACATGATCGACGTCGATGGTGGCAAGCTGTGGATCCTTGGCTTCAAGTCCGAGGGCCGCGCGACTCATCTGATCGCGCGGAACGGCGCACAGGCGGAAGTGCTGGGCGGGGTCAGCTATCAATCCTGGGGCAAGCAGCCGGTCGACCCGCCGATGTTCAAAGTCAGCGATTCCGAGGTCTCCGTCACCTTTGGAATGTACAATAATTCTGATTCACCTTTCACGACCCTCATCGAGGAGACTCAACAAGGGCAGTCCAAGTCCGTCTTGCGCAAAGCAGTGCCCGACTTTCTGCCCATCCTGCGCGCGGGAAACGGCGGCAAGTAAGCGAGGAGAACCGCGTGCCCAGGCACGCGTCCTGATCCATTATCACCGACACTGAAAGCTCCATGACCATACCACGACTATTATGCCTCGCCTTCGTCCTCTCCTTTGCTTTGGCCCTGCCAACGCCGGTCTGGGCCATCGTCAACCCGAGCCTGCAACCCGATCAACTCCTGGAGCGCTATCAGGTGCTTCTCCTGCTGCATGTGGATGCGATCGACGATCAGCAGCATATCGCCACCTTGAGCGTTACTCGAGTCATCAAAGGCGACTACAGCGCCAAGCAAATCCGGGTCATGCTGGGGGAAACGACCTTCTCGCCAGAACAGTCGGTTCTCGCCTACGTCGGTAGCAAAGCCCGCGCCTCAAGTAAGAACATTCTCATCTACCCGGGGGGCGGTCTGTGGAAATCCGCGCAGATACAGGACGGGGTCGACCCGCTCCATCCGCAGTGGACCTGGACTGCAGATCTCTCTCGCTCTGAAATGGGCGGCACGTTTAATGGTCAGGTCGAGCGGCTGGCGGAGATGATGGACGATGCCGTTGCCGACCGCTACTATTTCCCGGCCCTGCCGGCGGTCCAGTTCCGTAGCGATCTGGTGATCGGCCGCCTGCCCCAGGCCGTGCGCGGGGTGGCGATCTATGACATCAACGGCGATGGCAGGGCCGACCTCTATGCCTGCAGCGAAGGCGGCGACAGGGTCTACCTCCAGAGCGCTCCCATGGTCTTCACCGAAAGCAGCAAGGCCCTGGGCCTGGACGGTCTGGCCAGCCCGTCGGTCAGCTTCGCGGACGTGGACGGCGTTGGCCGTCCAGACCTGCTCGCTGGTGGGCGGCTCCTGCTGCAGCAGGCGGACGGGAGTTTCCGGAAGAGCGACCGGCTGCCAGCGAAGGCCGCAGAGCAGGTGAAGATCAGCGCCTTCGTCGATCTCAATGGCGATGGCTACCCCGATGTGCTCATCGCCCGCCTGGACGGCGGCTTGCACGCCTACCTCAATCCTGGCGCTGCTGGTGGCCCTTTGAGTGATGCGACGGTACAGCTCGGACTCGATCGCGAGGAGTGTGGTGCGAAGCAGGTCGGCTTCTTCTGCACGGGTGACTGGGATGGCAATGGCCGGACCGACATCTTCTTCTCGGTGGGCAAGGGCCTCTTTCTGATCCAGCAGAGCAACGGCGCCTTCGTCCTGCTGCCCAATTCGCCACTGCTCAATTTCAAGACCGGCGGTAAGGCCCAGGGACTGACCGGCAGCGGATGCTTTGCCCCGCTGTGGACAGCTTCCAGTAGCGACCTCATCGTCTCCACCGACGGTAATATGAAGTTCGTGGTCAATGATGCGGGCAAGGCCAGGGATTTCGGCCGATATGGCAATGAGATCGAGGAAGGCAGCAACGCCCAGCTCGCGACGGTCGCCGAAGACCTGAATGCGGACGGCAATGTCGATGTCTACTGCGCTAGTCGCGGCAATAACACGCACATGCTGTACATCAATCGCGGCTATGGCTCTTTCACTTTCACGTCCAAGTACCGCACTGACGCCGACGCCATCTTCCCCGGCAAAGCCAGCGCCCGTGCCACATGGGGCTTGGCGGCAGGCGACGTCGATGGCGATGGTGCCAACGATCTACTCCTGGGCATGGCGGACGGCTCGCTGGTACTGCTGGTCAATGACGTGCTGGCCAAACGCAAACCCAAGGAACATTCGACCTTGGTCGAGCGGGTGCTGGAGCGCACGAAGATTCTCAGCGTGCGCGTCACCGGCAAAGTGGGTGTGCTGGGCGCTGTGGTGACTCTGGCAGATGATAAAGGTAGCGTCGTCGGGATGCGCGTCATAGGATCAAACGTCGCCACAGGATGTCGTGGGCCGGATACGGTGAATCTGGCCGTGCGCCAGCCGGGGGCTTACACGCTGACGGTGCGCTATTCCGGTGGCACAAAAAAGCAATGGCCGGTGAATTTGTCGGGTGAGTCAAAACAGATCATAATTCAAGCGGAAAAAGAATGATGAGGACTGATACGTCGGCAAACACGATTTGGCTGGTACGTCACGGCCAGCGGATGGACACGGATCCAACATGGAAGCCACGCGTGTGTCACCACACCGAGGTTCCGCTGTCATCGTTGGGACAAAGACAAGCTGAGGCGTTGGGCGAGCGTCTGACTGGCGAACGAATCGACCATTTATTCTGCTCGCCATTTCTGCGCGCCGTCCAGACGGCCAGCGCTATAGCCCGACACACGGGACACGCAATCAACATCGAATACGGTGCCATGGAGTGGCTGGATATTGAAGGATTTCGTGCTTATCCGCCGCTGCAATCGGTTGCTGAGTTGGCAATGCAGTTTCCTCTGATCGATACACGTTACATCTCACGCCTCCAGCCGGTATGGCCGGAAACTGAGGGTCAGGCATGGGAGCGAATGGGGCGTGCGATCAAGCGACTGAGCAGCGAGTTCTCCGGCAGCATCTTGGTGGTTGGTCACGGTATGACGGTGATGGGGATGGCCGGCGGGCTGCTGGATTCTCCGGATGCGAAAGTGGACGATGTGTTTTGCGGGATTGTCCGGCTGCAACTTCGCGAGGGAAAATGGGAGTTACAATTGAATGGTGATGCTGGACATCTGAAAGGCGAGCTGGCTTCAGATCTGCATTGAGCAGAGTTAGATAACCCCCAGACTACTTTGAGGTCAGGATCTGAAGATTTCCCAGTCCATACCGCGTATACCGCTCCAAGATTGGGAGGTTGCGCACGGCTCACGGCATGTACCGTGGTATTATCTGGAGCTTGAACGATATGACAAGAGATAGTTCTCAATCCGTGACACTACCAGCGTCCTTACGTCCGGCCAGCCAGGAGTCTGCGGGGACCATGCTGCCATACCAAAACCGCTCGCTCGCCCTCGCCGAGCGCGTCAGCGACCTCCTGTCACGCATGACTCTGGAGGAGAAGGTCGGCCAGACCTGCCTGTATAACGGCCGCGAACGGGATGCCGCCTGGCTCGCGGAGCGCCAACCCGGGGCCGTCTTTGAGATTTACGATCCCAAGGCTATCGGCCGCCTGCAGCGGGACTTGGGCTTGGGCAACCGCCTGGGCATCCCGCTGTTTTTCGTCCTGGACTGTCCACATGGCCACGCTTTTCCGCTGACCACCACGGTTTTCCCAAGCGCCTTTGCCATGTCCTGCTCGTGGAATCCCGAACTGGTCCGGCAGGCTGCGGCCATCACCGCCCACGAGATGCGTGGTTCAGGCGTGAACATTACTGACGGCGGGCCGGACCTGGATGTGGTGCGGGACCTGCGATGGGGCCGCATTGATGAGACCTATGGCGAGGATCCCTTCCTGGTGGGCGAGTTTGGTGCCGCGGTGATCTGTGGAGTGCAGGGCGAGGATCCGCAACTGCCCACGGGCGTGATCGCCTGCCCGAAGCATTTCATGGGCTATTCCGAAACCATCGGTGCCCGGGACGGCCTGGACTGCCAGCTTTCCGAACGTGCCCTGCGCTGGAACCATCTGCCTCCTTACGTCGCTGTGTTGCGGGCCGGGGCGATGTCGATCATGGTCGGCTACCATGCCTGGGATGGCGTGCCCTGCTCAGCCAACAAGAGACTTCTGACCGGCATCCTCCGTGAGGAAATCGGCTTTGACGGCTTCGTGATGTCGGATTGGAACAACGCCCAGAACATGGTGTCCAGCGGCAACGAGCGCTCTCAGCATGTTGCCGTTGATCTGGAAGAGGCTCTGCCTCGCTGCCTCGACGCTGGCAATGAGATGTCCTTCAATGTCGTTGGTGCCTATGAGGCTGTGCTGGCGGCGGTCAGGTCCGGGCGACTGAGCATGGAGGTCCTCGACGAGGCGGTGCGCCGCATGCTATCTGTGAAGTTCCGTATGGGGCTTTTCGATGGACTGGCCATGCCCGATCCAGCGGCCCAGACAACATGGGGCTGCGCCGAGCACCAGTCGCTGGCCGAGGAGGCCGCCCTCCAGTCGGCGGTGCTGCTGGAAAATCATCGTCAGACCCTGCCGATCGGCCCGGCGGTGAAGACCATCGCGGTGATCGGTCCCAACGCCGAGGATCCCGATCCCCATCTGGGCTGTTGGACCAATGCCGGCAATCCTGCCTTCACTGCCCACAACCGTGGCGGCACCCAATGTGTCACACTGCTTCAGGCGCTTCGCGTCCACGCCGCCGTCACCGGACGAACCATCCTTCACCATGCTGGCTGCGGTCTACGGCGCAGTGATGCCGACGACATCGACGCGGCAGTGGCCTGCTGCCGAAAGGCCGACGTCATCATCGCGGTCGTGGGTGACAGCGAGCATTTCCGTGGCGAGGAGCGTGACCGCGCCCGTATGGACCTGCTGGGTCGCCAGCGTGAACTGCTGGAGGCCGCCCGCGCCGTGGGCAAACCGCTGGTGGTGATCGTAATGGCCTCCAAGCCGCCCATCGAGCCATGGCTGGCCCGTCATAGCGATGCCCTCATCGCCGCCTTCAACCCCGGGGGGCGCGGCGGACCGGCACTGGTCAAGCTGCTGCTAGGGGAACGTGACTTCAGCGGCCGGCTGACCGCAAGTTGGGCTCACCACGTTGGTCAGTTGCCGATGACCTACAACCAGTTCCCAGGCTGGCACGGGCCGCAGCACTACAACGATCTTGGCGCCGAGACGAAGGAGGCGCTCTACGCCTTCGGCGAAGGAAGGCATTATGGTACGGTTTTCTGCTTGAATGCCAGCGTTGCCAACCCAACGCTCAGTGCGGGCCAGCCCTTAATAGTGGAGGTGGATCTCTGCCTCAGCGGGCCACTTCCCGTGGATGAGGTGGTACAGGTCTATGTCGGTGACGATCTTGCCAACGTCACCCGGCCCGCTCGTTGGCTGGCTGGCTATCAGCGCGCGGCGCTCACACCTGGCAAGGAACAGCGGATACGCATCGAGATTCCCTATGAGCGTCTGGCCATCGTCGGCGCGGACGGCACCCGTGTGGTTGAACCCGGCGCATTCACCGCCTGGGTCGGCAGCAGCAGCCGAGTCCGTGACTGCACGGCCTTGGCGTTCAGAGTGCATTGAGTCCAGTTAAGTTCCGAATGATCTGGAGGTAGCTATGGAATACAATATACAAGTCGAGAATGCTAGTTGTGTCGCTCGAATGTTGGTGGCCTGCGCACTACTCACGGCTTCGACCGTGACCAGTGCAGCAGACCCTAATATTGCCGTGCCGGTTGATCCAACGGCTATTCCCGCCGATGCCTACACCGTTGCCACTCCGGATGGACACCTCCAGCAGGGGGGTAAACGGGTGCGATACTGGGGCATGATCGGCTATCTGACTCATTGGGGAATGCTGGAATCAATCAAGAACGCCAAGACACCTGAAGCACGTCAGGCCGCGGTGGAGAAGGCCTATCGCGACCATGATCTGATGTCCCAGCGTCTGGTGGATTTGGGTTTCAATTTGCATCGCCTGTGGGATGCGACCTCAGGGCCCGTACTCGACCATAACTACACTCCGGGCGATGGCTCGAGGTCTGATCTTATCGCCCACCAGCTTGCTTCCCTTGACAAGCAGGGAATCAAGATATGGATGTCGTCGATCAATCATGGCTGGGTTGGGCCGGAGGATGTGGGGATTATTAACGATCCTGCTACTGCCGATGCCTGGACTGAGGCGTTGAAGCAATGGGTGGCCGACAACAAGGGCAAGCCCATCTACATCCGTGCCAACATGGTCCGCTATTTCGATTCGCGATGGGAAGCTCTGGGTATCGCGCGCATGCAATTCAACGCGAATTTTCCGAACAAATACAAAGGCGGTCTTCGTTGGGCCGACGATCCGCAGATTGTGGTATGGGAACTGGAAAACGAGGAGTGGCCGTTTGCACGCTTCATATCCGGTGAGTGGCAGAAGCTGCCCAAATTCTTCCGCGACCAATTGCTCAATCGCTGGATGGACTTTCTCACGGGCAAGTACAAAGACGATGCGGGCCTGACGAGGGCTTGGGGCTTCCTGATGCCCGGCGAATCACTGGCCCAGCGCAGCATTCAGCTCGCTCCTCTGCGCGGCCCCAGCGGAGCAGTGCTGGTGGGTGATCCCAACCCGGAAACGCTCAGGAAACTCACCGGCAACAAGCAGCAGTTTTCCCGTGACGATTTTACCAGGCAGCGTGGGGCCGATATCTGCGAGTTTTTTGTCACCATGATCGTCGAGCACAAGAAGCGTGAGCGCCAGGCTGTAAAGACTTGGGGCCGGTCGGCCGCCCTGTCGCCACTGATTTTCGATTGCGGCATCGGCTACGAGATTCAATCCCAATACATCCACCAGCAGGCAGATGCGGTCAGCCATTGTACGTACATCAAGGGCATGGCCCACGATCCGGAAGATCGCCGGTTTCCCTTCAAGAGCGGTTTGGAGCAGTTGCCCACCTTGGCCTGGGACGTGCCATGGGTTGAGCACAACAAAGTCGAGGGCAAGCCCTACTTCGTCTATGAAACCCAGATCGACAACCGAACTAAATACCGGGCTGAATATCCCCTGCGGGTGGCAACACTAGGCGCAATTCAGGACTGGGACATCGTTAACTGGCACGATTACGGCGGTGGGGATGACTCTTCAAAGAAGCTGCCATTTGAAGGCACCCTTGAGGTCGGCCACTCGCACAATCTCCACTACAAGAATGATGAAGTGCAGAACTCGGTCATGCGCGCGGCGGCGGAGATATTCAAGAACAGCGCGATCAAGGCGGCGCCAACACCCACCACCTTCGTCTTCGGCCGCAAAGCCCTCTACGATCCGGTGAGCATGGATTACGGCAGGTCTTACGGAAAACTCGGGGAGCAAATGCTGCCCACGACCTACCGCCATGGGGTTCGCATCCACATCGATCCAACTCTTGAGGATCGTCCCGAGGATCCGATTTTTAAGGGTGATAAGAAGCTGTGGGAACAATTTAGGAACCAGGGCGGCATCGCCATCGGCGAGTCCTTCAAGCCCCGCGTGTTGGAAACCAACCCCATCCGCCCCACATCCGAGATTGAGTATGACTGGCAGCGCGGTTACCTCAAGCTCGATGCTCCGGCCGCCGTGGCCTATACCGGCTTCCTTGCCAATCAACCACTGCCTGAGATTCGCTTTAGCAGCGGTGCCGTGATCAAGAATGTCACAGTGAAAAATCCCGAGCGCATGCCCTATCCGGTGGCTAAGGACGAGTTGTATGTTGCCATCACGCTGGCGAGTTGCGATGGTCAGCCTCTGGGGGTCACGAAAAGGGCGGTGCTCTCGGCGATGAGCACCAGTTTCAATACCGGCTACGAACTCGACACCGCCAAACGTCCGCTACCGGAGTACAGAGGTGCCGAGGTGAAAAATCGCGGTACTCTGCCGGTACTGGTAGCCCGGCTCGGCTGCGTGGTGGAGTGTCAGGCTCTCGCCGGCATGCGCTACATCCTGCGGGACTGGAATATGCAGCCCATCGGCGAAGGCGTCATCACTGACGGCACGTTCCGACTGCCCGCGGACAAGCCCGTGTTCATCGTGGAGTTCGAACGATAAACACCAGGGTGGAGGTCGAGGCCGGCCAGGTCAATCGCCTACGACCCGCGTGGCGTGGATCCTGACCAAAGACGAGCGTGAACTGCAACCCCACGAGCAGGCGTTGCGCACGCAACTGTTGGCGGCCTGCCCGAAACTGCACGAAGCCACGACGCTGACCCGTGAGTTTGCCCAACTCGTGCGCGACCGCCGTGGCGATGATCTGGACGCCTGGATTACGCTGGCCTCTGCCCAAGGCGGCAGCGCGGAGCTGCGTGGCGTCGCCCGCGGGTAACGATGATCGAGGTGGAACATGACTGCCTGACCAACGCCGGATTCCGCAAGCTCGGACAGGATGGGGCGTGGTCGGCGGCACACGCCTGGCCATCAAGCCGACCCGGCGCCCATTTCACCAAATATGCGGAAGAACCGGTTT
>JBBRGB010000074.1:0-14304 GCA_038241095.1 Phycisphaerales bacterium | reverse complement strand
CCGGCGATCATCTGGCACAGCCCGCCGAAGATCAGCCCCATGACCAGCACCGGCCCTTGGCCACAGTAGCCCAGGTTGTGGATTTGGAGCAGCAGGGTGGTCAGGCCGAAGCCCGCCAGACCGACGACCGCGGGATTGCCGAGTTTGGGTTGGGGAGTCATGGTTCTTCCTTTGAGATTGAGGAGGTGCAGCGAGGGTTGGTTTGTGAAGTTGGAGGCATCGCCCGATCCTTCCGGGGGGGCGATGGGCGGGGAATGATATCAGAAGACAGCGGGGTCGTTTGTCTGGTCGTATTTTCTTATTCCGGGCCGGCGGCCAGTCCATCCGACGCAGTGCGTTATGATTGCCGCCCTGCATTGAATCGCGCCTTGCCCACGAGACCATCATGCCTGAGATTCGTCCCCTTGCCGCCGTCTGTTACGCCCAAGCCTTCGCCGGCGGGAAAGGCCCCGGCGACATCAGTTCGCTCATCGCCCCACCTTACGATGTCCTCGATGCCAATCGCAAGGCCGCGATGTTGCAGCGCGACTCGCTCAACATCGTGGCCATCGATCTGCCCTTCACCCCGCCCAAAGTCGTCGGCCCGGACGCGGTGTACGAGCAGGCCGGCAAGACCTACCGCCAATGGCGTGACGCCGGGGCTTTGGCCAGTCGTCCCGCGCCGGCGTTTTACGTCTATCAGCAGAACTACACCCACCGGGGCCGAACGTTCCATCGCCGGGGCCTCATCGCCGGGGTTCGCGTTCAGCCCTTTGGCAAAAGCCCCACCCCCGGTTGCGGCGGTGGGGTCTGGCCCCACGAACAGACCTTTTCCAGCGGCAAGGAAGACCGCTTGAAACTCATGCGCGCCACCAAGGCCCAGCTTTCACCCATCTTCGGCATCTACCGCGACCCGCAGGCCACCATCGCCAAGTTGCTCGCCGGCGTCGCCGACCGCAAGGCCGCGACCTTCACCGGTGCCACCGCCACCGACGCCGTGGGCCACGATGTCTGGGAAGTCAACGACCCGGCGACCATTGCCACCTTCACCGCCGCGTTGAAAGACAGCGACATCTACATCGCCGATGGCCACCACCGCTACCACACCGCCCTGAACTACCGCAACGAACTGGCTGCGGCCCACGGGGGCGACCTGCCCGCCGATCACCCGGCCAACTTCGTCATGTTCGTCCTGGTCTCGATGGAAGACCCCGGCATGATCGTCCTGCCGACGCACCGCGTGCTGGGGAATCTGCAAGGATTTTCACTGGCGAAGTTGCAGGCCGCGGCCAAGGGCAAACTGGTCATCGAGCCGTTTGCTGGTTCGACTCTGGCGGATTTGGAGCGTGCGTTGCCCACCGCCGGGCCTCATGCCGTGGGGTTGTACGTCCCCTCGGCCGGGCCACGGTTAAACGACCGCATGTTCATCGCCGGCACCGTGGGAGACGACCCGTTGGCGGCGACTCATGCCGGGCAAAGTGAAGCCTGGCGCAAGCTCGATGTCGCCATCGTTCAGCACCTCATCGTCGAGCAAATCTGCCAGCCGACGTTTGCCCAGCGGAGCGAGGCTGGGAATCAATCAGAGGGGGAGGTGAAATGGAAGTTCCCCCACGATCTTGGCGACCTGGCGGCCCTGTGTGACGGGGGCGAGTTCCAACTCGGCCTAGTGCTCCAGCCCACCCCCTTGAAAAGCGTCATGGCCGTCAGCGACGCCGGCGAACTCATGCCGCAAAAAAGCACCTTTTTCTACCCCAAACTGGCGACGGGCCTGGTCATCAACCCGCTGGAATGAACAATCTTTCGGCAAGCGCGGATAAAATGTGACACGAACACCGCTCGTTGCCCGAGGGCTGCCACACATGGAACTCTGGACCAAATTGCCGACTTGGGTCCGCTACCCCATCTCATTTGGCTTGATCCTTCTGGGCGTGGTGATTTTCTTTTTCACCAATCCAGTACACCTAACGCTTGTGGGCACGCTCATAGGCTTGGGCGTGATCTCGATGTTGATCGGCCCAAGTGATTCGGAGAAGAAGGGATACAAGTTCTGACAATTCCCAATCCCGCCCAGACACTCACCGCAGCCAAGGCGTCTGTTTGCTCTGCGGCGTGTAGTGGTGCAGTTCGATGCGGTTGCCATCGGGGTCGGTGATCCACGCCTGCCAACTCTGGTCTTTGCCACGCTTAAAACCAGTGACTTCCACGCCGCGCTCCTGAAACGTTTTCATGGTCGCTTCCAAGTCATCCACCTCCAGGCAGATGTGTTTGAAGGATTGATTGGGCGCGGCCGCTTCGGGCTTGCCCTCGAAGAGTTCGATGAACGTCCGCCCGCCGACGTGCAGGTAGATGCCAAAGCGTTTGCCCTCCTCGTTGACAAAGTCGAAGGCTTCGTGAAGACCCAGCTTGTCGCGGTAGAACGCCAGGGAGGTTTCGAGGCTCTTGACGTGGAAGCAGGGGTGTGCCAGGCCGGTGATCATGGGAGGCTCCGGGGTGAGTGGGTTACAAGGTGACAAGGTAACACGGTGACACGGTGACACGGTGAGGGGTTGAAGGACCTTAATGATCTTAGACGGTGATGTTACATCGCACGGCTCTGAAAGGTTATCCACGCTTGCTCGACATGGGCAGCGATTTCACGCTTGAAACGGTCGGTTGAAAACTTGCGGGCGTGATCGGCGATTGTCTGGGCGTTCCATTGCGAAGCGGGCGAAGCTTCAAACCGCTTGACGCCCGCCATCACGCCTTGGACGCTCTGGTCATCAAAGAAAACACCCGTCTGACCGTCGATGACAGTTTCCCGCACCCCGCCCTTACCCAAAGCGATCACCGGTGCCCCGGCCGCCTGGGCTTCCACCGGCACGATGCCGAAGTCTTCCTCGGCGGCGAAAACAAAGGCCCGGCAACGTTGCAGATGATCCCGCACCACCGTGTCATCCTGATACCCCAACATCGTCACTTTCCCGCCCCCCCCGGTTCCCCCGGCCCCCCCGCCCCCGCCAGCCTTGCCCATCGCCGCCTCGATCTTTTTCCGTTCCGGGCCATCACCGATGATGACCAAGGGGCGATCCAACTTGGCAAAGGCCGCGGCGATCAGGTCGATGCGCTTGTAGGGCACCAGCCGGGAAACCGTCAGATAAAAATCATCGCGCTGTCGTTGCGGTGTAAAGCGTTCCACCTCCACGGGCGGATAAATGACGGTGCTTTCGCGACGATAGGTCTTGGCGATTCGCCGGGATATGTACCGCGAGTTGGCGATGAAGCTGTCCACGCGGTTGACACTGGCGATGTCCCAGTTCCGCAAGTAGTGGAGCATGGCGTGGGCCAGCATTCCCCGCAGACCGCGATCCAGCCCCGTTTGCCGGAGATATGAGAGCCGCATGTCCCAGGCGTAGCGCATGGGAGTGTGAACGTAGCTGATGTGCAGTTGGTCGGCGCGGGTCAGCACGCCCTTGGCCACGGCGTGACTTGAGGAGATGACCACCTCGGCGTCACTGGTGTCGAAGCGCTCCACGGCCAGGGGCATCAAGGGCAAAAAACGGGTGTAGTGTTTGCGGCCGGTGGGCAGGCGGTCGATGAAGGAAGTGCGTACTTCGTGGCGGGCGATTTCACGGTTGGCGTAAAGTTCGGGCTGATAGATCAGGGCGTGGATGGGCGCATCGGGGTAAAGCGAAGCGATGGCTTCGAGCACCAATTCCGACCCGCCGATGGGCCCAAGCCATTCATGAACCAGTTGGGTGCGCATGGTCAGGGTGTTTCCTCACGCTCGATGCGGTGGAGTTGCAGCGGGGCTCGGCCACGCGAACGCGGCAGCTCCAGGCTGGCCTCCGGATCGATCCGCCAATGGGGATGTTGCGCCAGAGCTTGGGCGGTGGCATCATCCAGCGGTGTGACAAGATACACGGGCACGCCGGGGGGGATGTGATTTAGGCCATCGTCCCAATGGCTCACGCATGGCCGCCGGGCCATGAAAGTAAGCGGAGCGGAGAAGTCATTTCGTGCCACCAGCCAGACGTCGGGCATCGAGACTTTGCCCACCATCATCGCCAGAGTTGGCAATTGTTGATAGCTACCCCGGCGATAGTGCTCGTCAAACGGCACCCCGCGTTGTTCGACGATTTCCCCGCCGACACGGAGCAGATTCATGAAGATGAAGAAGGCGATCATCAGTGACCCAAGCAGCAACCCCAGACGGTTTTTCAACCCCACCAGCACCACCCAGCGTGACGCCCGCCACCAGCCAAAGACCACCAGCGGCAGGATGGGCAGCGTGTAACGCACATCCGGCAAAAACAGCAGCCACTGCACAAGAAACAATCCCACCATCAATTGCCACAACACACGCTTGCGGTTTAGCGTCAAGGCAAACCCGAAAACCGCGATGGTCAACAAAATCTCCGGCACGCACCATGACTCAAAAACATTCTGCCCCGCGATCATGTTGGCTGTGGTGTCGATGAGCATGGGCACGTTGGTGTGCCAAGCGTTGGCCAACGTGTCGGGCAGGTCGAGGAAGCGTTGGAGAATCTGGCGTTCCTTGAGCACCAGTCCCCGACTCGATGGCCGGGGGTCGGCCAAGCGCAGCAGCACCGGAGCGATGGCCACGCAGGCCGCCAGCGCCAGGAGCTTGTAACGTCGCTGGCGCAGGGCTTGGATCAGCAGTGTCAGGAGCAAGGCCGCGGCGGGCACCAACACGACGATCCGCATGGCCGCCATCAGCGCCAGGCCCAGGGCGATCAAGCCCCAGGCCGCCGTCGCCCAGCGCATTAATCGGCCGCGACGCATCCATAGTTCCCAGCCCACCAGCATCAGCATCACACCCAACATGAAGGGAATGTCGGTGAGGATTTCCAGCGACATACGAAAGAAAAGGGCGCTGATGGCCAGCAGGGCGGTGGCGGCGATGGCGTTGTCGCGGTTGGTGTGCAGCCGCAGCAGGATGTAGTTGAGCGTCAGAATGGCCGCAGCGCAAAGCTGCATGACCAGCAGCAAGGCGGGGATCACCGCCCATTGCGGCAGCACGCGCATGATGCCGGCGATGAGGTGGGGCAGGCCGGGGTTGGCCATGTGCTGCAAGCCCGTGGGATGCACGAAGCCGCGACCCTCGACGATATTGCGGCCGATTTCGAGGTAGATGGCCGTGTCCGGGCCCATGCGCCATTGGCCGTTGAAAGCCAAGGCATACAGCAACACCAGACCCGCGACGCCCCATGAGCCGCGACGTTTCAACCATCCCGGCCGGCGGACGAAGTGCGACAGCGAATTGCGGGCGGTGGTGGACATGCGGGCAAAATCGTAACAGAGCGCGGGGGCATGGATGCGAACCGCTATGATGCATCACACCCCTCTTGAGCAAAAGGTCTGATCCCACATGGCCAAGAAAACTCCATCCAAGCGCGACGGCAAGACGCTCGATGCCACGAAGTCCACCATCAAGACTCCGCCGCCACCCTCCAAGCGCGACGATGGCACGGGCCTCATCACCCACGACGCTTGGCTGGAGCAATTCGCAGACCGCCTGCGGGATCGCTTCGCCCATTACAAGTACGTTAAGTCCACCCACGATGCCCAAGGCGGCCTGATGGGTGCCGTCAGCCAAGGCCACCATCACTTCGGTCTGAACCGTGGCGAAAAAGACGGCCAGCCCGGCGTCTGGTATCGGGAGTGGGCCCCGGCCGCGGGCTATCTGGGCTTGATCGGCGACTTCAACAACTGGGACCGCGGCTCCCACGCCCTGCAACGCGAGGAATGGGGCGCTTGGAGCATCTTCCTGCCCGATGAGCACTATCACGACAAGCTCACGCACGGCTCGCGGATCAAGGTTCACGTCGGCCACCAAGCCGGGAGCATGGATCGCATTCCCGCCTACATTCGCCGCGTGGTGCAGGAACCCAACAGCCCCAACTTCGTGGGCCAATACTGGCATCCGGCCGAGCGGTTTGCTTGGAAGCACGCCACCCCGACGCATGGCAAGGAAGGCCTCCGGATTTACGAGGCCCACGTGGGCATGGCCCAGGAAGAGGGCAAGGTTGGTTCTTTCAACGAGTTCACCGCCCACATCCTGCCCCGCATCCGTGACCTAGGCTACAACGCCATCCAGCTCATGGCCATCATGGAACATCCCTACTATGGGAGCTTTGGCTACCACGTTTCAAATTACTATGCGGTTTCCAGCCGCTTCGGCACCCCGGAGGATTTGAAGGCATTGATCGACACCGCGCATGGCATGGGCCTGCAAGTCATCATGGACCTGGTGCATAGCCACGCGGTGAAGAATCTCAATGAAGGGTTGAACTACTTTGACGGCACGGAGCATCAATACTTTCACGCCGGGGCACGCGGCCAGCATGTCGCCTGGGACTCGCTATGCTTTGATTACAAAAAGTATGAAGTGCAGCGGTTCCTGCTTTCCAATGTGCGTTACTGGCTGGAGGAATATCACTTTGATGGGTTCCGCTTCGATGGCGTGACCAGCATGCTCTATTACGACCACGGCTTGGGCAAGACCTTCACCACTTATGACGATTACTTTGCCGGCAACGTGGACTGGGACGCGCTGACCTATCTGATGATGGCCAACGAGGTGGCGCACGGCGTCAAGCCGGGCGCGATCACCGTGGCGGAGGATGTCAGTGGATTGCCGGGCCTGGCGCGGCCGACGTCGGAAGGGGGCGTCGGATTCGACTACCGCCTGTCAATGGGGGTGCCTGACTATTGGATCAAACTCCTCAAAGAAAAACGGGATGAGGAATGGGAACTTGGCGACATCTACCATACGCTGCTCAACCGTCGCTGGCACGAGAAACACATCGGCTACGTCGAGAGCCACGACCAAGCCTTGGTGGGGGATCAGACCATCGCCTTTCGCTTGATGGACGCCAGCATGTACAACAACATGAGCGTTTTTAGCCGCAATTTCGTGGCCGAACGGGGCATCGCCCTGCACAAGATGATCCGCCTGATTACCTTCAGCCTCGCCGGGGAGGGCTATCTAAACTTCATGGGCAACGAGTTCGGCCACCCCGAGTGGATCGACTTCCCCCGTGAGGGCAACAATGATTCCTATCACTTTGCCCGCCGCCAGTGGAGTTTGGTGGAAAAGGATGACCTAAGATACAAAGGACTCAACAATTTCGACCATGCCATGCAGATCCTGGACAAGGACCATCACATCCTGACCGATCCGTTGATTGAGCGGTTGCTATTGCATGAGGACACTCGGCAGTTGGTCTATCGTCGCGGGCCGCTGGTGTTCGTGTTCAACTTCCATCCCACCGAATCGTATGGCGACCTGCGCATTCCCGTGCCGGATGCCAAGGATTACCGGGTGATATTGGATACCGATGCCGTGGCTTTCGATGGTCATGGCGCGGTGGCGTCTGACGCGATGTACTGGAAGCAGGACAAGCCGATGTATGAACGCGGTCAGTCGATACAGATATATCTCCCCGCCCGCTCGGCGCAAGTTTTGGCACCGGTGTGACCTTTGCGGAGTAACACAGATAAACACAGATTCACACAGATGAACACGAATAAAAGTAAGAACGAAAATAAGAAATTGACAGAATACCCACTCTTCTTCGTGTCTTCGTGTTCAATTCCCATCCGTGTTCATCTGTGTTTATCTGTGTTCATCCGTGTTACTTTCCAATGACGCCCGTTGATACTCCCGGCGGCGATACCAGTCACCCAGTCGCCAGGTCCAGAACTGGCGGGTGAGGAACCGCTCGTCGTTGATCAACCGCCATTGATCGCCCAGGGCCTTGTCCAGCGAATCCGGGAACGGAGGTTGGTAGTCCGAGGGGAAGCGATCCCAGATGACGATGCGGGTGATTCTCGTCTCCCGTCGCAAAAAGCCCGCGATGCGGCGGGGGTCTTCGTTGACCGGATAATTGAACTCCTGCGACACCTTCTTGTTTCGGAAATCGTGCGGATCGGGATGCAGCCCGGCGGCAACGGAAAGGTAGTAAAGCCCTTGATCGCGCCAGCGGAGCCAGTCCCCTTCCCGCCGCCCTCCACCCCGACGATTGAGCCAGGTTCGCACCGTGGCGTCCGGGGGCATGGCGACCACGACATCGACCGCCACGCGATCCAGCGGCGGCTCAGTGTCCATTTCAATCCGCGCCAAGCTCAGCGTGAGATTCGCCCCCAGCACAAACGCAATCGCCAGCCAGCGCAAGGGCCGGGTCGGTAGCCGCATCACCAAGGCCCCGATGGCCAACGCCACGGCCGGATAAATCACGCCCAGATACCGCGGCATCCAAATGGATTGCCAAACCGTGCCGGGCTTTTTCAACAACGCCTGCTGCCAAATGGCATCCCAAATGAAGTAGCTGACAAAGCACATGCCCAAGAGGATGCCCACCACGGCGGAGAAGATCGCCAGTTGCCTCATGCGTGCCCGCAAGGTGGCGGCACTGAAAAACCACAGCGTCGCCGGGGTGAGAAACGCCACCGGCCACAACAGCCAGCCTTGTCCCAGCGTCCCGCCCCACGTCGCCAGCCAATCCACGCCGCCAGCGCGCACGGCGAACATCAACGTGAACCACAGCGTCAACCACAGTCCCAAGGCGATGCCCAGCGCCACCCCGCGCCAGCGTTGCATCAAGACCCCAACGCCCAGCGCAAGCGCCAGTGCCAGGAGCCACCACCAACCCATGATGCTCCAGACGACCCAAAGCCAATGCGCCGGGGAGACGAAGCCGGGGGTGGAGCGGATGTAGAACACGCCGTAGGTCGGCAGCACCAGCCAAGCCGTGATCCACAAGGCGCTGCGCCACCAAGGCACGGGGGCATCGCTCCGCGCCGCCAGCGTGGCATGGGCCGACGAATCGGGCGGTAGAGACGAATCATCATCCGCCGCCGGGCCGTTTCGTCGCGGCACCACCCCGCGCCAGCGTGGCGACCAAGGCAACGTTCCCAAGGCCATCAGCCCCAACAGCAGGCTCATCAACGTCACGCACAGCGGCAGCATCCAGCCCGGCACGGCGTCATCAAATCCCGACGGGTCCTGCCGCGGCCGGGGCCATTGCAAACCAAAGGCGTAGCTGATGCCGCTGTTGAGCGTCAGTTCCAGCGGGCTGATGCCCTCGTTGAAATACTCGATCCAAGTCAGTCCGCTGCGATTCCAGTTGGGGTCGCGTTCCTCTTGACCTTCGATGACGATCGTCGAGGGAATGAAGCCGGTCTTGGCCAGATAGTGGCTCTGGTAGGAGTAATACCAAACAGGCCCGACGGCGATCATCGTGGCCCCGACGACAAAGAGCAGCGGGTCGCGCCATCGTGGTCGGCCTTTGGTGAGAAGAAAGAGCGGCGCCAGGCCCAGGCCGATCAAGGCCGTGACGTGGAGCATGGCGGCAATACTCCCGGCCAGCACCCACCCCAGCCACGCCAGCCAGCTCCGCCAACCCAGGCGCTGCAGCCAATAGAGCAGGCAGGCGGTGGAGAGCGCCAGGAACATCCATGTGTGTATGTACATTTTCGCGTCACGCGAATAGGCCATGCCAAAAGCGCTGACGGAGGCGAAGGCCGCGACCAGGAGTGAGGCCTTGCGGTCGAGCATTCGCCGGGCAAGAAACCACATCACCGGCGTCATGGCGGCCCCGGCCAGGGCGGGCACCAGCCGCATGTAGAACGGCGTGAGCAGCGTGTGCTGGCCGATCCACCAATAGACGATGTAGTGCAGGGGCAGGAAGCCATCATCCTTGGCCAGGATTTCCAGAAGTTGGTCGAGGGTTCCGTTGACCCGTCCGAAGGTCAGGGCCTCATCGAGCCAGAGCGTGGGCCGATCGATGCGGTAGAAACGAAGGAACGTCGCCAGGATGGTCAGCCCCGTCACCGCCAGCAGATAGCCCCACCAGCGGCGACGCTGCCGCGCCGCCAGACGGCGCGCGGCTTCCTCGGCCTCTTGGGCAGGTTTCGGCGGAAGTGAAACCTCGGGAGACGCGGGCGGTGAAGGTTGTTGGGAATCGGGGCCGAGGGTCATGTCACGCAAGCCAGGGACGCGAAAACGTCATCGTAACATGCGACCCGCTGAACTCGGCTTATTGTCGAGGGTCGTTACAACAGCACCAAGTCTTCATCGGTCAAGCCGGGGGCCGTCACCCGCGCTTGGGCGTTTGCGGAAACCGAGGCGGTTTCACGTGGAACATCAATCACCACAGGCTTGCGCGGGGTCAAGGCATGACCACCGGCCATCGCTTGCGGTTCACCGCCTGATGAGACGGAGGCGGTGGAGGTCGCCTGCGATCGTTTCAAGAGTGCGATGGCCGCATCGGGGCCTTGGTGGAGCAGGATGGCTCCGTGAACCGCGACCCACAGTCGCTGAGCCGCCTGTTGCCCGCCGGCGAGTTGTCCGCTCCAAGCGGTGATGATTCGTCGCACTACGTCGGGCAGCGCCGCTTGGTCGTCCCCGCCTTGCTCAGCCCCTGGATGCGCCGCCGGACACGCCGCCAGCCAGAACATCAGGGCGTAAACCTCCACCTGCCTCTTGCCCGTGGCGTGATAGTCCACCAGCGTTTGTTCCAGGGCATCGCCCGACTCGGCCCCCCGCGCCACCGCCTCAAACGTGGCCTGGGTCACCACCGAAAGCAATTCCCGCTTGTCGGCGAAGTAGCGATAGATCGAACCCACCGCGCAATCCAACTCCCCGGCAATGTGGCGAATGGTGGCGCCGTCGTAGCCCTTGCGCAGGAGACAGCGCTCGGTGGCGTCAAGAATCGCCTGCCGATCCAACTGGGCGTTGACGCGCTTGCGGGGTGGAACACCCACGAGGCCATCGTTGCCGTTGACATTCTGAATCATCGCCACGCTCCAGTTCCCGGCCCCCGGCCCTCAGCTCCCGGCACCGGTTGCAGATACCCATACTTTCAACTCCAGCGGCAACGCTGTCAAACCACGCCGGCCGACGAACGTGACGAGGACGAAAAAGGGGACATCCATAATTTCCACTCCATGATCCTTCGAGTCATCCCAGCGCAAAGGAAATTATGGATGTCCCCTTTTTCGCGGAGCCTTGCCAAGCCGGGGGTCACATGCCGCGGACGGTGAAGACGGCGATCTGACACCAGGCGTTGCCGATGCGGTCGTTGATGGCCAAGCCACGCAACACCGGCGGGCCGACGGGGTGGCCCTTGTCCAAGCAGCGGCGATGCCAAGCCAGCACATCGTGTTGGGCGGTGGCCTGATCGACGGTGAAGAGCAAGAGCAGCAGGCCGCCGTGACGGATATGGCCGTCGTTCCAGATTTTGGTGATGTCGCGGGTCACGGGGGAAAGCATTTCCGCGGCATAGCGGCGAAACGGGCCGGTGGTCTCGAACTGCGCCACGCTTTTGATTTCCAGCCAGTAGGCGTTTTCCGGGTCGATGGCCGGGCCGTTTTCAAAAAGCGTGCCAGTGATGTCGGGGTCACGCAGCGGCAGCGAGGGCGAGGGCGTCAGCACGGCATCGCAGCGTTGGCCGTGGCTCTTTTTGCTCTGTTGACGGTCGCTGGGGTAGCGTTGTTCGGGGAAGACGCCCCAGCCCGCCGCCGCCAGCGCTTGGTGAATCAACGGATGCAGGCCCAACTCCGGCAGGGCGTCGAAACCATAGACGGCCTGCTCGGCCTCTTCCTGGGCGGCACGTTTTTGCAGACCGTCGCAGACCGCCTCGGCGATGTCGGCCGGATGCCAACGAACGGGGTCGAACTCGGTGAGGGGCGTGGTCACGGAAGGCATCAAAAAAGGGAACCGAAATCAAGCTGTCGTGATTAAACCACCAAGAGCACCAAGGACAGCCAAAAAAAAGCTCAAGACTCACCCCTCAAGACTCAAGACTCCCGTGCGGGCCAGTCCAAGCCTTCCCACTGATGGCCGGCCATCGCTTCCTGCACCCGCTGGGCCGCGTCCACCGCCGCCAGACCCGCCAAACCGTCCACGGCCACCGGCCCTTGACCACGCACCGCGGTGAGGAAGCTCGTCAGCTCGGCGGTCAGGGGATCGTCCTGGCCCTCGGGCAAGTCCATGCGCAGCTTTTCCAACTGCACCAGTTCGGAATAGTCCAAGCCCGACATGTCACTGCCCGCGGCGAGCTTTTGCCGCACGTTGTCGATGGCAGCATCGTTGCTTGTCTTGCGGATGACGATGCCGTTGCGCTTTTGGTAATCGAGGCTGATGTAGGCCGTCTCGGCGAAGATGCGCATCTTGCGCTCGGTCTTGAGCGCTAGCCGACTTGCGGTGAGGTTGGCCACACAGCCCGAGGCGAATACCAGCCGGGCGTTGGCCACGTCCTCATGCTCACCCAACACGGCCACGCCCACGGCCTCGACGCGATCCAAGGGCGAATCCGCCAGCATCAGCACGATGTCCAAGTCGTGGATCATTACGTCCATGACCACGCTGACATCCAGCGAGCGAAAGGTCATGGGGCTGACGCGGTGAACTTCGATGAACCGCGGTGTGACCTTCATGGCTTGCAGGGCGCGAAGGGCGGGGTTGAAGCGTTCGGTGTGGCCCACTTGAAGAACGGTGTTGTGACGGTGGGCGGTTTCGACAAGCGCTTGGGCGTGTTGGCGGTTGTTGGCCAAGGGTTTTTCGACAAGGCAGGCGACACGCTCTTCGAGCAGCGGCGTGGCGGCGGCGACGTGGGCGGCGGTGGGAACCGCCACGCTGGCGGCCGCGAGTCGGGGATGTTCGGTGAGCAACTCGGCGACGGAGGTGTAAGCCCGGCAACCGACTTCCTGGGCCACGGCCGCGGCACGGGCGGCGTCGGCGTCCACCACGGCCACCAACTTGGCTTCCGGCAGCTTGCCGTAGGTGCGAACGTGATGCCGACCCATGCGGCCAACACCCACCACCGCCACTTCCAACACTTCGGGACTCGTTGACATGGCCCCATTCTAATGCGGAAGAAAGTCTTGAGTCTTGAGACTTGAGTCTTGAGGGTTACGAGTGAACCACCGCGCGGCCCTTGGCGGATTCTTTTTTAGCCGCAGCGTCCCCGCCGCGCGTCTTGGGAATACGGGTGATCCTCCCACGCGCAACGAGGACGTTGCGGCTAAAAGTCAGAAAGACTTCCTGTTTCGCAAGTCTCAAGACTTCTTTCACTTTCTCCCTTGAATTGACTTTCAAGCCCCACCCTGCGAAGAATGTCAAGGTCGTTTGGCAATTGTTTGCCGGGCGGACCAATATGGGTTCATTCACTTACGGAGTTTCAATCATGCGGACGTTTTCTTCAACGGGTTTCGCGGGCGCTTTGGCATTGACCTTGGGCTTGCTGCTGGCGGGGTGTGGCGCGCCGTCGGATTCGCCGACCTATCGCAATCGGCACGTGGATCACCAAGACCCGGTCTATCCCGCCAAGCCACTGGGGCAAGAGGGGCATCCTTACAAGGGTTATGAACCCAAGAGCGAAATGGATCAGTCGGTCACACCTTCCGACGCTGCCGTGGCCCAACCCATGAGCCAGTCTTCACAGAACCAAACCACGCTCCACGGCGAGATGCGCCAGTCCATGCACAGTGGCGAGGGCATGGCCATGATGATGAGTGCGGCCTTGAAGGACATTCACGCCGGCGTCGCGGCCATGCACCCGACCCAAGGCAACCAAGCCACCGGCACAGTGCGCTTCACCGAGGTCGAAGGCGGTGTGCGCGTGGTGGCCGACTTCCAAGGCCTGACGCCCAGCCAGAAGCATGGCTTCCACATCCATGAGTTCGGCGACTGCACCGCGCCGGATGCCACCAGCGCCGGCGGGCACTACGACCCGCAGGACACCAAACACCACGACCAACCCGCAGCCATGCACCGCCACGCCGGGGACATGGGCAATCTTGATGCCGATGCCCAAGGCAACGCGCACTTGGACATGGTGCTCAAGGATGTGACCCTGACGGGCCACAACGCGATTCTGGGCCGTGGCGTGATCGTCCACGCCAAACCCGACGACTTCGGTCAGCCCACGGGCAACGCCGGCGGACGGGTGGCCTGCGGCGTCATCGGCGTGGCGGGAAAGTGAGGCGAGCGCGGCGCCTTGCATTACTGATTCAAGGCCACGGATGAGTCGCCGTCGCGGCGGCTCTCTTGTGGGCTTGTAAACTGGCTCCCTGAGCGCATCCCACGGAAAAAAATCGCTCAAAACGCGACTTCATTCGTGGGCTTGAAGAGCTCTTGATCCGTGGGATTAAGGGCTTGCGTATCTCGGGCTTGAGGCTTATCGCGGGCCGGCGGGATAACCACCGGGACCGCCGGGACCGGTCGGGCCTGAGCCGGGGGGATACGCGCCGGGGGGGTAGGCTCCCGGAGGATACGCGCCAGGGGATGGCATGGGCGTTTCGGGGTTTTCCGGCGTGGGG
>JBBRGB010000073.1:0-14328 GCA_038241095.1 Phycisphaerales bacterium | reverse complement strand
GGTCTTTGCTGCCACCCTTGTTGGGCGTGACGCCGCCGACCATCTGCGTGCCGTATTCGAGGCATTTTTGCGTGTGAAACGCCCCGGCCGAGCCGGTGATGCCCTGGCAGATGACGCGGGTGTTCTTGTCGATGAGGATGCTCATGGGTTGTCTCGCAAGTGGAAAGTCCACAGCATAGCAAACCCCCGGAAGTTCACCCCCGAAAGCCCGCCCCCGAAACTTCTGCGGTGCCACACAGCATCCCAACAGGGTGCTGTGTGCGGGGGTGGATTCACCGAAGAATGCGATTTTACGCCACCCCCGGAACATCCCCCACATTCACCGTGATCGTCGAACGTATCCCGCCCCGCCCGCGCCAATCGGTCCGCACCGTCAACCATCGCGGTTGCATCGCTTGTGCCAAGTCGTCGGCGATGCGGTTGGTCACCGCTTCATAAAAAATCCCTTGGTTGCGAAACGCCTGGTAATAGAGCTTGAGGCTCTTGAGTTCCACGCACCGCGGCCCAGGTGCGTAGCGCAGCGTCACCGTGCCGAAGTCGGGGTGGCCCGTCTTGGGACAGACGCTGGTGAACTCCTCGGCGATGTGTTCGATGACGTATTCCCGCCGGGGATTGGGGTTGTCAAAACATTCAAGCAGGCTGGTGTCGGACATGAAGGGATTCTAGCGGATTGATCCTTGGGATTGAACACGAAGACACGAAGGATTTCAATCAAAGTCTTTTATAGCCGCGGCGTCCCCGCCGCGCGTCTTGCGTTGTTTATGTCAGTGCGCCTGATACTGTGACGAGGACGTCGCAGCTAATAAGCCTGGAATCGAGCGCAAAAACATTTCCGATACCTTGCTTTGTGACTTCGTGCCTTCGTGTTCAATCCCTCGAACTTGACTTTGACTTCGCCGCATTCAATAATTTCTGTAACGACAGAAACGAGTGAATCACATGGACCTTACACCCGCCACGCAAAAGTTCATTCTCCACTGGGGGGAAATGGGCAACCGCTGGGGCATCAATCGAACGGTGGCCCAGATTCACGCCCTGCTCTACGTCGCCCCGCAGCCACTCGACGCCGAGGAAATCAGCCAGACCCTGGGCGTGGCGCGATCCAATGTCTCCACCAGCCTCCGCGAGTTGGCCAACTGGGGCATCGTGCGCACGGTACACGTGCTGGGCGATCGCCGCGACCGCTTCGAGACCATGACCGATGTCTGGGAGATGTTCCAGATCGTGCTCACCGAGCGCAAGCGGCGCGAGATTGACCCGACCTTGGCGCTCTTGGAGGAATGCGTGGCCGAGGCTCGTGGCGATGGTCGCAACGGCCCGGCCGACCCGCTGACCCACGAACGTTTGAGCGAGTTGCTCGACTTCTTCCGCACCGTGAGCAACTGGTATGAGCAGGTGCGAATGCTGCCCCGCGGCGCGGTGGTTCGCTTCGTGAAAATGGGCGGCAAGGTGCGGAAACTTCTGGGCTTGGCGGGATGAGGCGCGATATGACCACGATGGTTCAACACATTGCGACGAAAGGCACGCCCCGCCAGGCTCAACGCCTTTGTTCAACCGCCCGGGACGAGGCGCTGCTTCGCTGCGCCTGCCGCGAGTTGACGATGCTTCATTTTGTGGTGGCCCCGGAAGTGTTGCGGCCACTGTCGCCCTTCGCGCTGGACCTGCATCATGGTCGGGCTTATGTCTCGCTGGTGACGCTGCGGCTCGATGGCCTGAGCGTCAACACCGGTAGGCGATGGGTGGACTTGCCGACTGGCGGCGAAAATCGTTTTGCCTGCCTGCGCACTTACGTTCGTCATCAAGATGAAGCGGGCGTGCATCCGTTGCGGCAATGGCTCTCCGCGCCCTTGTTGCGAATGCTGGGCCCGCGGCATTTCGGGTTTCCCGTGGAAGCCGGCCCGCCGACTTTGCCGAGTCTGGAGTCGAAGACTCAAACGGGGACGCAAGGCGATGGTCGGCCTCTTCCGGGGGCGCTCGATGCGTTCCTTCTGGATCGCCACGCCGTTTTGAGCATGGACAACGGCGTGGCCCGACGGGTGCGCGTCCGACACGAGCCTTGGGCGGGGCGACGCATCAACGCCCACCTGCGCGATGCGGCCCTGTTGCGCTCGACAGTTGATTGGTTTGACCACGCCACCCAAGTCGCGGCGCATGGCGGGGAGGATGTGGAGGAAGTCTGGATCGACCCGCCGCAATGCGTCAACGGCCCGGCCTGCTCCACCCGTTGGGCCGAACGTATCTGAACACATCATCACGACTCAAAGTGATATCCATGTCGGCTCGTCCACGGGTTGCGTGGTCAAACCGTTGGGGCCGGTCAGGCTGCGGTGGTGCAGGAGGAAGGTCTGGGGGAGAAAAAGGGGACATCCACAATTTCCTTGTCGCTGGGGTGATTCGAGTGACAATGAAGTGGAAATTGTGGATGTCCCCTTTTTCGGATCCGCCAAGGCCGCGGGCAACTCCCCGCCGCCGTAGAGGCGATCCCCGGCGATGGCGATGCCGACAAACGCGGCGTGAACGCGGATCTGGTGCATGAGGCCCGAACGCATGGTGGCCTCGAAAATACCACGGCCAAGGCGGCGAAAGTCCGTGCGGGCGGGGTACCACTTGCCGCGATGGGGCGTGGCGTTGCCGCGCTGAACCACCATACGATTGCCTTTGCGGGGATGGTGTGCGATGGGTTTGTCGCAATTGTTTTCATCCCACGGCACATCGCGGAGGCTCCGCAGCACATAGCGTTTGAGAAAGCGATGGTTGGCGAAATGATCGCGGATGATCGACAACTCTTGGAGCGAATCCGCCAGCAGCAATGCCCCGCTGGTGGCGTTGTCGAGACGATGAGCGATGCCTCCAGCGAACCCTTCGGGCCAGTCGACCTCCCCGCGCCACGGCGCGTTAATGAGCAATCGCGCCAAGACACAATCGCCTTGCGGTTCCCCATGCGGGGGAAACACCGGCAACCCCGCGGGTTTGTAAAACGTGCTGGGCATCGGATTATTTCGGGAGAGTTTCGGTCGCCGCCTGGCCACGGCTGCCGATGACCTTGGCGGGCACGCCCACGGCGATGCTCGTGGGGGCAATGTCCCGCGTCACCACCGAGCCAGCGCCGATCACCGAACCCCGGCCAATCGTCACCCCGGCGGTGATGTTGACCCGCCCGGCGATCCATACATCATCTTCAATCGTGATCGGCGCGGGCTTGAGGCCTTGGCCATGAATCGGCTTGTCGGGGTCGGAAAAAACATGATCCGCAGCGATCATCATCACCATCGGCGCGATGCGGACATTGTTGCCAATGCGGATCAAGCCCGAAAGATTTTCGCGGTTGCCGTAGCCCACCAGAATCGTGCCGCGTTGCACCGAGCAGTTGTCGCCGAGATGGATGTTGCCTTGGAGCACCGCTCCGCCTGCGATGGAGCAGTTTTCACCAATGATGATTTCGCCGCCCCGCGGGTGAATGCGGGCCTCGGGGTGAACCATGCTCGAAGCGTGCAAGGTGACGTGCTTGTGTCGCAGCGCCAAGCGGCGACCGCACCAGAGGGTCAACCGCTGGCGCCAAGTCTGACGCCCCACGAGCGTCGTGCCGCCGTCAAGCAGGTTCCACAAAACGCTCATTTGAGGACGATCTCCATCAGCGCGGCATTGTCGCCCGGCAGGGAGTTGCACAGCAAGCGGTCGCCAGCCTGGTTGAACACCGGATGGTGACAGACGCGCAGTGCATTTCGCCCCGGCGCTTCGCGCGGGCCGGCGAACTTGGGCAGGTTCACCCGGCCAATTTCACAACCGGTGGCGCGGGAGATGAAAACTACACTGCCATGCCCGGCCCCGCCCTGGTCGGTGACAAGCAGGTCGTCGTTGGTGGGGCAGACCGAAGGGTGACCGCCGCTGGCGTGATCGCTGAGTTTGCGGTATCCGCTGCCGTCATAGCGCACTTCCGCCAAGCATATTCTGGCCGGATTCTGCGGGTCCGGGCCGTAGCCGATGAGGCGCTGGTTGTCAGGTTGCCAGCCCCAATGCACGCCCGGCTTGCCGAAGCTGATGTCCAACGCCAAGTGCATGTCGTCAAGACTGCGGTCGGCGGTAAAGACGTAGGCCAGCTTCGGTTCGCCGCGCGATTTGTCCACGCAGTGATTGCCGAAGTAGAACAGGCAGCGATCCCCCGCCGGATTCCAGCGCACGCAGTAGGTCATCAGCGTCAAGGCTTCGTGATCGCCCAGCCGTTGTTTGAGTTCCCGCTCGGCTTGGAGGATGCGCTCGCGTTGCGGGTGGCGGTCGAGAATCGCCTGGGTGGAGAGCACGAGTTTTTCGCCCGGCGGGTCGAAGGAGAGTTGCGATATGCCATGTTTGTCGCGGGCTTGAAAAGGAATCGACGCCTGCTCCGGCTTGAAGCGGCCATCGCCGTAGCCCGCGGCATAGAGCAACCCGTGGCTGCACGACAGGCCCGGCTCACCCGAAGGGGGCAGGCCTTCCATGTCACCATCCACGACGATCTCCTGGCCGGTGGCCAACTCGCGCTTGACGACCTTGGGTTCCAGCATCGTGCCCGACTGGAAATAGACGCTTTGGCCATCGGGCGACCAACTCTGCCACATGCCCGTGTGCCAGAAACTCGGCGTAGCCGGGTTGTCGCCGAAGCGATCCAGCACCCCCCCCTGTGGTGAGAGCACCAGCACTTGGCCGATGCCCGTGGCCAAGTCCGCACCGGCCACGAGGATGCGGCCCGAACCATCCGGGGCGTAAGGGCACAGCGTGTAATAGCTGTGGACGCACCACCGGCCGGGCACCGCAAGCGAACGCAACGCAGGGGACAACGTGGTCATGGGCGACACCTGTTTAGAGCATAGGTTTGGCGCGTTTGACCAACTGCAAAGGCAGACCCCAAGGGTCGCGCAGCATCACCAGTCGGTCGCCATCGGGTGTGGAGAACGGCTCATCAACCACCGTCGCCCCCGCCGCCACCAGCCGTGCGCAATCGCCTTCGATATCGGTGCTGGCGAAGGCCAGGTGCAGATGCAGCGGATGCGTTTGGCGGTAGTCGGGCACCGAGGCCTTAACGTTGCGATAAAGCTCAAGCATGGTTTGGCCGGCGTCATCGACGATGAAGCGGACGCTGATGGGCGGGTCGCCAGCGCGGCGAACCTTCATGCCCAGATGTTTGCCCAACCAGTCGGCCATGGCAGCGGGGTCTTCAACTTGCAACGCCAGATGTTCAATGCGCATGGGTTACTCCGTGAGTGTCAGTATCGCGTGGCGGGAAAGCCTTGAAAAACTCAAGCCTCAAGCCTCAAGCCTGTTTTTCGCCGCTTCGCACAGTGCCAGCAAGAGTGGGCCGAAGCTGTGCGGATCGTCGCGGACGGGTTTCTTGTCCTGGATGTAGGCCGCGACGCTGCCCTTGCGCTCGCCTTCGCCGGGGCAGAGGCAACCGGGGCAGCAGAGTTCGGTGGAGAAATCGTCGTTGACGCAATGCGTTCGCAGGGCTTCGATGCCGCGGTCGAATGCGGGGCGGTGGCGCTCGCTTTCGAGCAGGCCCATGCGCAGACCCACGCCATAGCCGTAGAGGATCAGCCCCGTGGCCGACGATTCTTCCCAAGCCTCGGGCAGCGGGATTTCCTGCCGCCACAGCCCGCGCGGGGATTGGTGCGGCAACATCGCGGTCGAGAGATCGCGGAAGTATCGCTCGGCCTTGGCACGGTGCGGTGAGTCACTCGGAAGATATTGCACCAGCTCCGTCAGCGCGATGTAACCCCAGCCGTTGCCCCGGCCCCAATGATCCGCGCTGTAACGCCCCACGCCGTTGAAGCCACGGCTCTGATGCAACAGACCATTGACGGGATTGAAAAACTCGTCGTAATGCAAAAACGCCTGTTGGGCCGCTTCGTCAACCCAGGCCGCGTTGTCCAGCGCCAGACCGGCGAAGAGCAGATACGGCGTCACCGCCATCGCCACGTCGATCCAAACCTTCTGCGCCCGGGGCTGGAAGGGATTGCTCATCAACCCCTTTTCATCGCGCGAGGCCAGCATCATCTCTTGGGCGTAATGGGCCACGAGTTGCCGCGTGCGGGCATCGGTCATGTGCCCGCGAAACAGCATGTAGGCGCGGGGAATCCCACCGATGCGATAGCTGGGAAAGTTGTAGCTGGCGTGATCCATCTCATCGGGGAAACGTTGCAGAATGGCCCGGCAACGCTCCAACAGTTTCCCGCCGTCGTTGGCTTGCTCAGCCACGCGGCACAAACCGTAAATCGCCAAGAGGCCGTAGTAGTGCGACACGGTGGCCACGGATTCGTAGTGGTCGAAAAGCTTCACCGCCAGTTGTAGCGGGGGTATGGTCGCGCGGTTTTCATTCATGGTGTTTGTTATTGCTCATCGGGAAAGCCAGCCTCCGTCCACGGGGATGGTCGTGCCGTGCATGTAGTCCGACGCCGACGATGCCAGAAAGACCGCGACCCCTTGCAAGTCTTGGGCCTTGCCCCAGCGACCTGCGGGAATGCGGGCCAGAATCTCGGCGTTGCGTTTGGGATCATCGCGCAGGGCTTGGGTGTTGTCCGTGGCCATGTAACCCGGTGCGATGGCGTTGACGTTGATGCCCTTGGACGCCAACTCGTTGGCCATGATGCGAGTCAGGCCCATCACGCCATGCTTGCTGGCGGTGTAGCTGGGCACGCGGATGCCGCCTTGGTAGCTGAGCATCGAGGCTATATTGATGATCTTGCCTCCCCCGGAAGTGCCACCGGCCTTGCGTTGGACCATGTGCCGGGCCACGGCCTGACTCAGGAGGAACATGCTTTTCAAGTTCACGTCCATCACCGCGTCCCAATCAGCCTCGGTGAAGTCCAGGAAGTCGGCCCGGCGAATGATGCCGGCGTTGTTGACCAGAATGTCGATGCCCACCACCTCTTGCAATGCCCGCGTCACCAACGCCGCCATCGAGGCCGCGTCACCCAGATCGGCTTGCAGCGCCACGAAACGCCGGCCCGTGGCTTGGACTTGCTTCTGCGTCTCTTGCGGCGGTGACTTGTGGTAAACGCCGATCACATCCGCCCCCGCGTCGGCCAGGCCCGCCGCCATCGCCTGCCCCAACCCCGTGGCAGAACCGGTGACCAAGGCAACTTTTCCCGTCAGTTTGAACATGGCGCATGATCCTAGAATAAGTCTGCCGATTCTACAACTTCACGCTCACTGTCGTCATCATGGCCTTGCGCTGTCGTGGTATGCTTCGTCTTTTCGTGTTCACCCTCCCCGTTTCAGGCAAGAAAAAATGTCCCCATCCAGCACCATGCAAGCCGCCGTCACCACGCAATGGAAAAAGCTCGAAGTGCAAACCACGCCGATTCCCCAGCCCGGCGCGGGGCAGGTGCGGATTCGCACCCTCCTTGCGGGCATCTGCGGTTCGGATGTGCACATTTTCGAGGGCCACCATCCCACGGCCGTGTCGCCCGTGGTGCAGGGCCACGAGTTTGTCGGTGTCATTGACGCCGTGGGGCCTGACGTCGCCGACACCGTGCGCATTGGCCAGCGTGTGGTCGTCGAGCCGCTGATGAGTTGCGGCGTGTGCGAAGCGTGTCGCCGTGGGCACGTGCATGTCTGCCGCAAGCTCAACCTGTTGGGCATTCACGCCAACGGCGCGTTTGCCGAGTATTTCCTGGCACCGGCGCGGAAGGTGATCGCCGTGCCCCAGGGGTTGAGTGATCGCTTGGCGGTGCTGACTGAGCCGTTTGCCGTGGGCGTGCATGTTTGCGGTCGCGCGGGGCTTGTGCCGGGCATGAGGGCCTTGGTCGTCGGGGCCGGGCCTATCGGCCTGATCGTGGGCATGGTGGCGCAAAGCGCCGGGGCCAGTGTGGTCATCAGTGAAATCAACACCGCCCGCATCCAACAGGCGGCGTCATTCGGCTTCGGCACCATCGACGCCAACGCCGATGCCATGAAGCAAGCGCTGGCGCAAACCGACGGCGACGGCTTTGATGTGGTCTTTGAAGTCTCCGGGGCCGGGCCGGGCTTGGGCTTGGCCATCGAGGCGGCGCGGGTGCGGGGCACCATCGTGCAGGTCGGTTTCTTCAGCAAGCCACCGCAAGCGGACTTGCTCAAACTGATATTGAAGGAGTTGACCCTGGTGGGCAGCCGCGTTTACAGCAACGAGGATTTCCGCCGCACCGTGCGCTTGCTCGAACGCCTTGCCAACGAAGGCCGCTTTGATCTGGAGCGTCTCATCAGCGAACAGATCGGTCTGGCCGGCATCGCCGACGCCATCGTCCGCATGATGGCCGGAACGGTGACGGGCAAGGTCATCGTGGATCCAAGTGCCAAGTGAATCACTCTCAACAGCAAAGGAACACCCCATGAATCGTCTCAAGGATCAGGTCGTCTTCGTCACCGGCGCTACGGGTGGCATCGGCGGGGCGATTGCCCGCAAGCTCGCCGCCGGCGGTGCCAAGCTCGCCATCAGCGGTCGGGATGAAACCAAACTCGCCGACTTAAAAGCCCAACTCACCAAGGGGGGCCACGCGGTTTTCTCCATCGCCGCCGATGTCACCGATGAAGCCGCCGTCGCCAACGCCATGACCCAGGCCAAGGCCCACTTCGGCCAGCTCGACACGCTCATCAACGTGCCCGGCATGAGCGTCCCGGCCAAGCTCGCGGAGATGAAACTCGCTGACTTCCAACGCATTTTCGATGTCAACGTCAAGAGCATGTTCCTCTGCTCCAAGCATTTCCTGGGCCAGGTCGATGCGGAAAAAGGTGGGCTGATCATCAGCATCAGTTCCGTCGCCGGCAAGAGCGCCAACCCCAACGCCCCGGCCTACTGCGCCGCCAAGGCCGCGGTCAACATGCTCTCCGATGGCCTGTCGCTGCAATGCAAACAGGCCAACGTCCGCGTCAGTGTGGTGAGTCCGGGGGCGGTGAGCACCAAGGGCTTCTGGGGCGACCGGCCCGTGCCCCACGACAAATTCCTCCAGCCTGATGACGTGGCGGATGTGGTGGCCTACGTCGCGGCCATGCCGGCGCATGTCGTGCTGCACGATGTGGTCTTTGAACCCTGGCTGTTTTACAAGAGCAAGTGAGAAGGGGCATGAGAGGGTGACAAGGTGAAGGGGTGAGGGGGTGAAACGGAGTCGATCAATCGCAAGCCCACGGATGAAATCGCGGCTCGGAGCGGTTGCTTCCGTGGGATTCGTAAAAGGTCTGCAATGGCATTGTTTCTCAGCGCGGAAGAAAAGGGGGCGATCACCGCCAACGACCGGCATCCGCGGGTGACGGATTTCCATTGGGCGCTGCTGCGGCGGGTCGAGCAACGCGCTTCCAAGCCCGGCCTGCTCACCGGCGATGAGACCGCCGACTGGTGGTACCCGGCGGCGGAGTACCTCACCGACGCCGCCATGGCGCAGGCCATCAAGGCCGACGCCCACACCGCCATCTGGCTCCGCGATGTGACGCTTTCGCTGGTTCGTCGCCCGCAGGATGACTGGGTCGGCCCGGACTTCCGCAACCACACCGTGCTGCCCGACGGCTCGCAAATCGGCCACCTGGAAACAGCGCACTTCACCTGGGCCACTGCCTTGGTGCTCGATCTCGCTCCCGGCGTGTTCACCATTGAAGAGCGACGGGAAGTCGCCGAGGTGTTGCGAAACCGCGGCGTGGCCATGTGCCTCAACTGGCTCGACCGCCCGCACTCGGTGGCCAACTGGTGGTGCGTGATGACCGCCGGCCTGACGGTGGCTGCGGCGGTGCTCGACGACCAAGCCCTGTTGACCCGCGCCCGCAAGGAATTGGCCGACTGCGCCAAAGTGTTGCAGGAAGACGGCAGCCACGGCGAATCGCTGCAGTACGCCAATTACGCCCTCTATTCGCTGATGCTCTCCTGCGAAGCCCTGCGCCGTCGCGGTGAAAACATTGACCAAATCGCGCCGCTGGGTCGGCAGATGGGTTACGCCCGCTGGGCTGCGGCCAGTTACCTCTACAGCCGACCGACCACCGGCTGGGGTCCGGCCCCGAAACCGCGAAGCTTCAACTTCAACGACAGCGGCGCGGTCTTCAAACCCACCGCCGACCTGCTGCTTTACCTGGCGACGCGGGGTAAGGCGTCCCACCCCAAAGAGGCGGGCCTGGCGCGCTGGCTTTTTGAAGAGACTTACGCCGGCTGGCTGGCGCAGGGGCCGCACGATCAGGCCAGCTTCGGCTTGCGCACGGATTGGGGGTTCCTCACCCTTCCCCTCCTGCCCCAAGCCGCCGCGGCGCTTTCACCAACCGAGGCCGACCTCGACGCCACGCAAAGTTTTGACTGCGGGGATGCCATCGCGCGAGATGACTGGCATGGCAAAACCGTGCTGGCCGTGCGCGGCGGCGGGCCACCCCTCCACGGACCGGGCCACCTGCATCACGACCTCAACAGCCTCATTCTCGTCCACAACCAACAACGCCTCCTGACCGACGCCGGCCACGGTTGCTATCGCAACCTCATCCGCCAGTTGGATGTCTCCACGGGAATGCACAACACTTGTGTCTTCCATGTCACATCGGCGAGTAACGATTCATACCAAGCCCCCGCCACGCAACAGGTCATTGAGCAGCGGACTCCGCCCCAACGCCACTGGAATCACGATCGGATCGACCCGCCCGTGGATCGTGGCGCTCGACGCCTTATCGCCGCCCAATGCGATGACCTGCGGGTGCTGGCCAGCGAAGCCTCCGCCGCCTACGGCCCGCCCATCACGCGCTTCGCACGCTTCACCATCCTCTGCGGCGCTCACGTGGTGTTCGTCATCGATCACATCAAGAGCGACCAACCCGTGTACACGCAATGGAATTGGCTCTTGAACAACCGCGATGGCGAGTTGGACTTGGAACTCGCCGGGCCGGACCGCATCGTGGCACGGCGAGGTGACGCGGGGATGAAACTCTTTTCCCTTTCAGGCGGTCGCGTCACCCGCACCTGGGCCCATGTCCACGACGCCTATCACACCCAGCCGGGCCAGATGGGCGAAGGCCGACCAGGCTCCGGGCATCTGCTGCATTGGCGCGAACCGAACGCGACGACGGAACGCATGACCCTCCACGCCATCGCCTTGGACGGCTACGGCGAAGTCGCCCGCTGGCACCTGCGAAGCGAAGCCAACCGCCACGGCCTGGAATCCGCCGGCGGCACGGTGTTGTGGACAGTCGAATCAACCCCCCAACGCATCACAATCCGCGAGGAAAAAGCAGGCCGGGTATATCACTTAACTGACAATGGCCAAGATGTGTGGTCGCTGGTTCGATGATAGAGGCTATCGCGCGGCTCTGATGAACACCGTTCATTCCCGATTACTTCTTCGACTGGAAGAAGCTCTTGATGGCGTGGATCGTTGTTTGCCGGCCCACGGTGGCGATGGCCTCGGCCAAGGGCAGTTCCTTGGGGCAGACCTTCACACAGTTCTGCGCCTGGCCGCAGTCGGTGATCCCGCCGGGCAGTTCCATCACTTCCAACCGCTCATCCGCCAGCTTTTTGCCGGTTTCGTGTAGGTTGAAGTAGTACGTTTGCCCAAAGACCTGGGCACCGGTGAAGTCGTTGTCCAGGGTGAATTGCGGGCAGGCTTCCAGGCAGCAGCCGCAGGTCATGCACTTGGACAGTGCGTAGCGGACATCCTGCTGTTCCTGATCTTCCTGCGGGCCGAAGCCGCGGTCGTGCGTGCCGTCGATGGGCACCCAAGCGCGGATGCGTTTAAGGTTGTTGAACATCCGCTGCCGATCGACCATTAAGTCCCGCACCAAGGGGAACTTAGCCATCGGTTCGAGGGTGATGGTGTCGCCCTCCTGCATGAGGTTGTCGATCAAGGCTGAGCAGCTTTGCCGCACCCGGCCGTTGATGTTCATGGTACAAGCGCCGCAGATTTCCTCCAGGCAGTTGCAGTCCCAGATGACCGGGGTGGTCTTCTGGCCGTCGGCGGTGACGGGGTTTTCCGCGATGTACTGCAGGCAGGAGATGACGTTGGCATTGGGCCGGTAGGGGACGTCAAAGTCCTGCCAGTACGCCGGCTTGCCCGGGCCGTCCTGCCGCTTGATCTTGAATCGGAGGTTCTTGGTGTTCGAAGCGATCATGTCGTGTTTCCAATCACGCCCGCACTTGGGGCGATATTACGCTTGCGTTGCCTCATGCGTCACAATATCCAGCCGCCATCCCCCCCGGCCATTGCTGGCTTATTTCTTCTTCTCATCCACCGCCCCATAGTTCCTAACCGTAGGCTTAAACAACGGTTGTGGCACTTCCTCGAACTCCACGGTGTGGCTCTTGGTCGAGGGGTTGTACTTGGTGATCGTCGTTTTGAGCCAGTTGGCATCGTCACGGTCGGGGTAGTCATCGCGGTAGTGAGCGCCACGCGACTCGGTCCGCGCCAGCCCCGCCAGGACCGCCGCCTCGGCATAGAGCAGCATGTCGCCCAAAGCCCGCGTGAACGACAGGTTCTGATTCGTCCACATGTCGGTGTCCGCAAGCTTCACCGTCTTAAACCGTTCTTGCAGATCGTGAATCTTGTTCAGTGCCTCGGTCATGCCCTTTTCATTGCGAACCACCGTGAGGTTGTCGGTCATGGTATCGCCCAGCTCGCGGTGCATGGCGTAAGGATTGTGCAGCGCATCACTTGCCCCCCCGCCTGCTCCCCCCGCCGAATCCGTGAGCTTCTTCATCTTGGCCTGCTCGGCATCCACGACCGTCTTGAACATCGCTTCGGGCAGTTCCGCGGCCGTGGTCTTGACTTCGTTCTTGATGAAGTTCACCACGCTCGGAGCGCAGAACAAACCGTCGAAGATGCACGACAGTAAAGCGTTGGCACCCAAGCGGTTAGCGCCGTGGTACTGATAGTTGACCTCACCAAAGGCGTACAGCCCGGGAATGTTGGTCATCATGTTCTTCGGATCGCCCTCGATCATGCCCTTGTGGTCGGGTTTCTCGGCGAAGATCGTGTACAGCCCGCCCATCGTGTAATGCACGGCCGGGAAAATCTTCATCGGAACTTCACGCGGGTCATCGCCCACGAACTTCTCGTAAATCTCGAAAATACCCGCCAATTTCTTCTTGTTTTCATCGGGCAGGTGGGTGCAATCGAGGTAAACCATCCGCCCACCACCCACGCCGTAGCCTTCCTGACACTTGAAAAAGACTTCGCGGGTGGCGATGTCGCGGGAAACGAGGTTGGCGTACTTGGGATACTTCTCATCCATCCAGTACCAACGCTCGTTTTCGGGGATGTCCTGGCCCGGCCGAGTGTCGTTTTTCTTACGCGGCACCCAAAGCTGGCCACCTTCGCCACGGGCCGATTCGCTCATCAGTCGGCACTTGTCCTCGCCGGGGATGGCCGTGGGGTGAACCTGGATCATTTCCGGGTTGCCCAGCCAAGCGCCCGAAGCGTAACACCTTGCCGCGGCTCCACCTGTGCAAATCACGCTGTTGGTGCTCTTGCCAAACACCAGCCCGCAACCGCCGGTCGCCATGACCACCGCGTCGGCCTTGAAAGCGGTGATCTGCATCGTGCGCATGTCTTGCGCCACAATGCCTTTGCATACCCCGGCCTCATCGAGCACCGGCCAGAGGAACTCCCAGAACTCGTACTTCTTGATCTTGCCCTCGGCCTCATAGCGGCGAACCTGCTCATCCAAGGCGTAAATCAATTGCTGGCCAGTGGTTGCGCCGGCGAAGTGGGTGCGTTTAAACAGTGACCCGCCGAACAGCCGCAGGTCGTGATAGCCTTCACTGGTGCGGTTGAAGGGGACGCCCATGCGGTCCAGAAGCTGGATGATCCGCGGTGCCCAGTAGGCCATGTCGCGTACGGGCGCTTGGTGGGCCAGGAAATCGCCACCGTAGAGCGTTTCGCGGGTGTGCTCATCCTCGCTGTAGCCCTGCTGGCGTGCGACTTCGTTGGTGGCGTTGATGCCGCCTTGGGCGCAGACGCTGTGGGAGCGTTTGACGGGCACCATGGAGAAGAGATCGACGGGTACGCCGACCTCGGCCATGCGAATGGAGGCCGCCAGGCCCGCCAGGCCGCCGCCGATGACGATTACTCTACGTGCTGGATTGGCCATGACTTATCTTGACTCGCGTTGGGGGGCTTTTATCGTTTTTTTTGTTAACCACCAAGGGCACCAAGAGCACCAAGGATACGGATGTTATGTTGGCGAGCTTGATGACCGTGGTTGATGAACGTTGTTCAATGCTGCGGGTGGGGCGGCATCACCGTCGGGCTGTAGCCGGGGTTGGTTTCGCCGGGCTGAACCAAGTCGATTCGTTCCGCGGCCCCGTGGCCGTAGGGGATTTCGCCGGTCTTAAGCTTGGCGACCATCTGCTCGTAAGTCATGCTGGCA
>JBBRGB010000072.1:0-14414 GCA_038241095.1 Phycisphaerales bacterium | reverse complement strand
GACGGAACGTCACCATGCAGCGCAATCCAGCACACAACGTGACCGGAACACTTTCCTTTGATTATCAGTCCATTGCCGTCGGAAAGTCCACGCTGGTTCATGCCGATTGTTTTGAGTGGCTGGGGCGCGTGCCCGAGAATTCAATTCATGCAATCGTGACCGATCCCCCCTATGGGGTGAAGGAATACGACTTCGACCAGCTTGAAAAGCGGGCCAACGGGAACGGTGGCATTTGGCGCATCCCGCCCTCGTTCGACGGCCACACACGAGCACCCCTGCCGCGATTCACCGCGCTGGACACAAAAGAGCGGGAGAGATTGCGCCGCTTCCTTATCGAATGGGCGAGAGTGGCGGTTCACGCGCTTCGCCCGGGTGGTCATGTTTTCCTTGCATCCAATGCGTTCTTGGCGTCCCTGGTCTATGGGGCGCTTGTCGAGGGCGGGCTGGAGTTTCGCGGGCAAATCATACGCATCGTCAGAACCTTGCGCGGCGGGGATCGCCCCAAGAATGCCGAGGAAGAATTCCCTGACATCTCGTCAATGCCGCGCGGTTGCCATGAGCCGTGGGGGCTTCTCCGCAAACCCATGCCCGGCAAGATGCGCGTCAGCGATTGCCTGCGTGAGTTTCAGACCGGTGCGCTTCGGCGCACGCCAGACGGCAAACCCTTCGGAGACCTCATCCCCAGCGAGCGAACGCCGCGACGCGAACGACAAATCGCGAATCATCCAAGCGTCAAACCGCAGTCTTTCCTGCGGCGGATCGTCCACGCCTCATTGCCGATGGGCACGGGCGTCGTTGTCGATCCGTTCATGGGATCCGGTTCCACGGTTGCGGCGGCGGAGGCCTTGGGCTTGTGCGCCGTTGGCGTCGAGCGGTTGGCCGACTACTACAACATGGCGGTGGGCGCGGTTCCCAAGCTGGCCGCGCTTGAGCCTAACGAATCACAGTCGGCAGTCGATGAAATCACGCCAGGTGAGCAGTCACTATTTGCGTTGCCTGACTATTCGCTGGTTTCGATGGGCCCAGAGGGCGGACGTGAGGCGCGGTAAATCCAATTCGCCTCCATCTTGTCAAACCCGCAACGCTTTACGCTGGCGGTGATCGTGCGCCGACTTGTCGCGGACCGGCCAGAGAATTGCCAATCGTCTTTAATTAGCTCCGCGCCAACGACCTTGATGAACCGAAATGGAATTGCCGGATTGCCGGCCGCCACGTCGCGCGGATTGTTGCACTCGAACACGAACACCATCAGCCAGACATCCTCGGGGTTGTGCCCCTGCCAACCGCTCATATGACGGGAGGCCTTGACTTCAATTCCTTCATCCCCATGAAGGCAGGCATCCTTTGGAAACCTCCCGGCGGGCACAAGGTCGGGATGCCCGTTGTGATAATTGTTCTTCACCAGCGTCCCGCAATGCTTGGGAATTGTGGCGGTCATGAACTCGCCGACGATGCTGCTGAAGTTGGCGGGCATCAGGAACGATTCAAGTCGCTGGATCTTCTTGGCGCCGAGCGCTTCGTTGATGAAGCCGAGAAAGCCAAGGTAGTCGGTCATCGCCCTCTTGATGTGCCGCGGTGCGAGGCCGAAGGGCAACTTTGCCTTGGGGTTGAACCCATTGGGATCGAGCGGCGCGGGAATGCGTGCCTTGGACTCCAAATCGCTTGTCATACGGCGGCTTATCGGCATATGTTTGTCCATGCCGTCAACCTTTATTCGAGGGCCACGACAGTCGGACCGCCCGCCGGCGCGATATGCGAACTTTTGGGGGGCGATGTGCCGATAACAGGGGTGTCATGGCCACGGACATCAAAACCATTTTGCGATTGAACGTGCCGGTGATCGTGCAGATCGGTCATCGGCGGATGCCCGTGGACAAGGTGCTGGGCCTGGGGCCGGGCGCGATTTTGGAGTTGACCAAGGCCGCCGACAGCGAACTTTCGCTCTTGGTCAACAACAAGGCCATCGCCACCGGGCAGGCGGTGAAGGTGGGGGAGAACTTCGGCCTGCGAGTCAATGAGATCGGCAGTGCCCGGCAGCGGGTGGAGGCGTTGGCGGGGGAGTAGTCTTGAGTCTTGAGTCTTGAGTCTTGAGGTTTAAGGCTTGAGGCTTGCCACCGAATGGGGGGGACGCTCCGCTTCGCTGCGCGGCTAAACAGGGGAGGGTTAAACGGGGGTGTTCGCCTCTTTCTTAAAACTTTAGCCTTACTACTCGACTTGCACTTCACCTTGCGTCAAGAGCAGGCGGGCGGCGGCGACTTGGGCGGGCAGGCCCAGGAGTAGGACGTGGTCGCCGGGGCGCACGGTTTCGTCGGCGGCGGGATTGATGATCGGCTCGCCGCCGCGATCAATCGCCACGATGCTGGCACCACCCTCGACACTGCGCAAGGGAATGTCCCTTATCGCCCGCCCCGCAAAGGGACTCTCTTCGGGCAGGTCCACCGTTTCCAACACCGCGCGATCCAAGACCGAAGGCAGGCCCGTCGGCGCGGGCGACTCGGCCACCAGGTCATCCTCATATTCCGTCGCCAGCGTTTCGCGCAGCGCCACTTGACCGCGGGCGTAGATTTTCACGCACCAGCGCCAAGCCAGCATGGTCACGCCCACCATCACGATCACGCCCACCACCAGCACCCAGCCCGAAGCGAGCATGGTGGAACTGAGAATCAGCATCCACAGGCCCAGGATGAACGAGCCGGTCATCACGATGGTGTTGGTGATGATGGCGCGGATGGTGGCGGTCTGCTCGTGGGCATCGGAGCGGGCAACGCTGACCTCGGCGACCAACATGCCCGTGGCGCGAAGTTTTCGCAGGGTGGCGACCAAGAGCGGCAGACAGATGATCATCGCGCCCAACCAGAGCAGAATCGTTGTGCCACGGGGCCAGTGGGGAACCTGCGGCAGGCGGTGTGTGATGATCGGCTCGCCGCCGTTGGCGGGAACGTCGATCATCGGCGAGGCGAAGAACGCCGCCACCGCCAGCACGCCGGTGATGAGCACCACGTTCAACGACATTTGCAAGACCCACTTCCACAGCAGCGGTCGCACCTGGCTGCGGACGGCATCGGGGCGGTGGCGCGAGGAGACCCAAATGTGATAGAGCCAGAGGGGTTGCTGAATCTTTTTGGGCAGATGCTTGTCCAACCAATCCGCCAGCGGGTCGGCGGCGTCGATGAGGTAGGGCGTCAAAAACGCGGTGATGGTGGCGATGGCCACGGTGGCCGGCAGGAGGAAGGAATCCGTGCCGTGCTGTTGGCCCAAGGCGGCGATGACGAAGGAGAACTCGCCGATGGGCACCAGGCCCAAGGCCGCGCGAAGTGACCGCCGGGGATCGTTGCCCGCCACGAAAGTGCCAAAGGCGATGGTGACGGTTTTGGCGACGACCACCAGCACGGCGAGAATGGCGATGGGCAGGGCGTGGCGAATCATCAGCGCCGGGTCGATCAACATGCCGGTGGCGACGAAGAAGATGGCGACGAACATGTCGCGCAAGGGTGCGGTGAGGGTGTCGATGCGTCGACGTTGGGGCGTCTCGGCGACGATGGCACCGATGAGAAAAGCCCCTAGGGCGACGCTGTATTCGAGCCGGGCCGCCAGCAGTGAAACGCCAAAGAGCAGGCCCAGGGCGGCGATGAGCAGCATCTCGGCGCTGTTGAAACGGTCCACGTGCCGCAGTAACACCGGCACCGCCAAGAGGCCCACTACCAGCACCGCCGCGAGAAAAACCGCCAACCAACCCAGCGTGCCGGCGACGGCGGCGAAGTCCAGCGTGCCCTTGGTGGCGATCACCGGCAGCACCGCAAGCAGCGCGATGGCGAAGATGTCCTGGGCGATGAGGATGCCGTAGATGACGATGGCGAACGGCTCACCATCGCGGCGCTTGTCCTGCAAAATCTTGATGATGATGATCGTCGAAGAGATCGAAAGGATCGCGCCGAGAAAGAGGCTGTCAAGCGTTTTCCAGCCGAAAAGTTGGCCGATTTCGTAGCCGATCCAGATCATCAACAGCGACGACAGGGTCGCGGCGGTGAAGGCGGTGGCGCCGACCTTGGCCAGTTGCTTGAGCGAAAAGTGCAACCCCAGGGAGAACATCAGGAAGATGATGCCCATCTCTGAGAGGGTGTTGATGGATTGCTCGTTGACGGGCAGAGCGATGCCGGGCATGTGCGGGCCGAGCAAGAGGCCGGCCAGGATGTAGCCCAGCACCACGGGCTGGCGCAGGCGATGCGCGACCAGGGCGACCAGAGCCGCGACGATCATGACCATCGCCATGTCTTGGAGGAAGCTCACCGCATCGGGCAAGGCCGCGCCGTTGCCCGCCGCGTCGGTGACGGCGGACGCGGCACTGGCCAGCATGGGGCAAAGAAGCATGGACATTCCCACCATGCGTGAAGTTTACACGGGGAGCAGGGCAAACGCAGATAAGTTCACAAGCACGAGCCGCGCACAAAGTGAGCGGATTCCGTCATCCTTGGCACATGATTGCGGGGTTGTTGCCCCTCATTGACCGGTGCTGTCATCCGCTTACTTCGTGCGCGGCTCTTTTCGCGGCCCCGGCACCTTGCGTTAGAATCGCGGGGCTATGGCTGATTCCACCAAGATCGTCACCCGCTTCGCCCCTTCGCCCACGGGCTTTCTCCACATCGGCGGGGCACGCACGGCCCTTTTCAACTGGGCATTCGCCCGACGCCACGGCGGAGTGTTCATCCTCCGCATCGAGGACACCGACAAGGCCCGCTCCACTCGCCAAGCCACCCACAGCATCCTCCAAGACCTGCAATGGCTGGGTATCGATTGGGACCAGGGGCCTGATCTCCAAGCGGAGGACGTTTACGACATCGCTTCGCAGAAGGGCGAGCGCGGGCCGTATTTCCAAAGCCAGCGCGATCATCTTTACAAGGCATGGCTCGACAAGCTGCGCGACATGGGCAGGGCCTATGACGATGCCGAGGGCGGCGGGGCGGTGCGCTTCCGCATGCCCGAAAGCGACATCACCGTGCATGACTTGGTGCTGGGCGATGTGACCATCAAGCGGGAAAACCTCGAAGACTTCATCATCATGAAGGGCGAGAAGTCCGGTGGCGGGCCGACGTTCCACTTCGCCAATGTGGTCGATGACGCGACGATGGGCGTGACCCACGTGCTGCGGGCACAGGAACATTTAATGAACACGCCCAAGCACGTGGCGATGTTCGACGCCTTGGGTTTGGCCAGGCCCAAGTACGCCCACATGCCGCTGATTTTCAACGCCGACGGCTCGAAGATGAGCAAGCGCGACAAGGCCAAGGTGGCGCGGCAGGCGGCTTTGGCAAAGGTGAAGGAAGTTGGAGAGGAGGCGTTTATCGAAACAGTGCTTGCTCATCCCCGTCTTTGGTGTCCTACCGGGGAAAGTCAGATGGATCCTTTTGACGCGAACTTGATCAAGGGATTCCTGAATAAACGAAATGATGATGTTCGAATGGTGGTTGTTATCGAAGATGCTTTACGAGTATCCCTGCCGGAAATTGATGTTCATGATTTTCGATGGAGTGGCTATCTCACTGAAACGATTGTGAATTACATTTCACTCTTGGGGTGGTCGCCCGAAGGTAAGGATGAAGCCGGTGGCGAGCGTTTTGGTCTCGACGATCTGGCACGCAACTTCACTGTTGAAGGCATCGGCAAAGCCAACGCCCGCTTCGATCGACAAAAACTTCTGGCATTCAATGCCCAGACCATCCAGTCCATGCCAATTGATCAATTGGTGGAACATGTGCGTCCGCTCTTGTCACGTCATCAGCTATTCCAGCGAAGATTTGAGAAAAGTATCCTTCCTGATGCCTTCAAGTTGTTTGTCTCCGCCTATCAGCAGCGAATGAAGACGCTCGACGACCCCTTCATCGCCGGGGCGTTTCTCATTCAGTCGCCAGACGAAATCACCTACGACCCCAAGGCCGTGGAAAAGGTGCTGCGCAAGAATGACAACGCGGGGCACAAGACGCTGGTGGAGTTGAAGGAACTGCTGGTCGCGCATGAGGACTGGTCGCCGCCGGCGTTGCATCAACTCATCGAGCAATACGTCACCCGCACCGGTCGCGGCATGGGCGACGTGGCCCAACCCCTGCGTGTAGCGGTGACAGGCAACACCGTCAGCCCGCCGATCCACGACACCTTGGCGCTGCTGGGCAAGGCCAGCACGCTGGCGCGCATCGAGTGCTGCCTGGCGCTGTGACTGTCGAAACCAAGCCCACAGATGAAATGCCGCTGGGGGCATTTCATCTGTGGGATGACCCAAGGATGCCCCGCGCCGCCTCCTTGGGGCGATCCCACGGAAGAAGTCGCCCAAAGCCGCGACTTCATCCGTGGGCTTGCGAACCATCATTTCTTCATCAGCGTTCATCCGCGGTTACAATCCGCCCCCCACTCTCCCCCGACCAACCCACGCACAGGAGCCACCCCATGTCCCTCATCGTCACCGGCAGCATCGGCATTGACAGCATCGAAGCCCCCACCGGCAACGCCAATGACGTGCTGGGTGGCTCGGCCATTTACTTCGCCGCCGCCGCCAGTTTCTTCGGCCCGGTGCGACTCGTCGGCGCGGTGGGCGACGACTTCCCCCCCGCGTTCCTCGACACCTTCCGCCACTTCAAGGTCGATTTGGCCGGCCTCGAACAACGCCACGGCAGCAAGACTTTTCGCTGGCGTGGTCGCTATCACCAGAACATGAACATCCGCGACACGCTCTCGGTGGAGTTGAACGTGCTGGCGGAAAAGTTGCCGCCCGTGCCCGCTGATTACCGCGACAGCAAGTTCGTCTTCCTGGCCAACACCCATCCCGCCGGCCAGCTTGAGTTGCTCTCGCAATTCCCCCATGCCTCGCTGACCGTGGCCGACACCATGGACTTGTGGATCAACAACGAGAAGCCGACGCTACTAGCGTTGCTCAAAAAAATCGACGGCTTGGTGCTCAACAACGAGGAGGCCTTCGAGCTGACGGGCAAGACCAACATCGTCCGCGCCGCCGAGGCCATTCTCGAGCTTGGCCCCAAGTTCGTGGTCATCAAGAAGGGCGAGCACGGCGCGTTTCTCACGCATCGGCAAGGCATGGTGGCGCTGCCGGCTTATGCCGCGCGGGACGTGGTCGATCCCACCGGCGCGGGTGACACCTTCGCCGGCGGCATGATGGGCTATCTCGCCGCCACGGGTGACGCCTCGTTGCACCACGTTCGCCGGGCGATGGCCTTTGGCACCATCGTCGCCAGCTACAACATCGAGGCCTTTAGTCTGGGTCGCTTGCTGACGCTGGATCGCGCCGCGATTGACAAGCGCATGGATGAGTTCTGTCGCATGTTGGCGCTGGGCGAAGCGTGAGTCCGTCCGAGCCGCAAGGCGTAAGTCTGCGGTGGAAGGTCAACTGACGTGCGTAGACAAAAAGTATTTCGCACGATGAGGAAAGTTCGTCCGGGGGCTTATGCCCCTCGGCTCTGATGGCAAGCCTCAAGCCTTCTCACGCGGCGATGCTCACGCGGTTGCGGCCATGGCGCTTGGCGCGGTATAGCTCGACATCGGCGCGGGCGATCAGCGACTCCACATTGTCGTCGGGGCGAATGATCGCCGCGCCCACGCTCACCGTCACCTTGTGCCGCGTGTCGCCATCGGGCACCACGGATTGCTCGACGAGCGTTCGCACCCGTTGCGCCACGGGGTCGATGGTGCCGCGATCCAAGTGCGCCACGACCACGAGAAACTCCTCGCCACCCCAACGGGAAAGATGGTCGTATGGCCGAATTGCGGTGCGTAAAGTGCGGCTGACGACCTTGAGCACCGCGTCGCCGGTGGCGTGGCCGAAGCGGTCGTTGAAGGACTTGAAGTGGTCGATGTCGCACATCAGCACGCCGAAGGGCATCTGGTGTCGTTGCCACTCCGCCATGCGGGCGTCGAGTTGATCTTGGGCGCTGCGGCGATTGGCCGTGCCGGTGAGCGGATCGGTGTGGGCGGTGCTGATCAGTTCGCGCATCATCTGCGGATTGGCGGCCTCGTCGCTGACATCGGTGAAGGTTTCGATGCCGCCGACGATTTGTCCCGTCTCATCGCGCATGGGCAGCGTGCGCACCTTCACCGCCACGCGATGTCCCTGTTTGTGGTGCATGAAAACTTTGTTGCAACGCGATTGGCCATCGTGAATGCTCGCCTGCAGCGGGCAGCCCGATTTGCATAGGCAGCGGCCCTTGTCATCAATGTGAATCAGCACGTTGTCGGCACACGACCGGCCCACGACCTCCTCGGCGGCAAATCCGCTGAGCCGCTCAGCGCCTTTGCTCCAATAGAGAATCACGCGGTCGGGATTGACAAAGTAAATCCCTTCGTCGAGTTCGTCGAACATCTGCCGGTAGGTTTCGATGGAGGCAAGCATGGGCGACTCGCGCGGGTGGGGTGGTTCAAAGTGGATGTATCGTCCCGGAGAGTGTGACTCCGCTTTTATCGGCAAGACAAAGCAGTGAATGAAGTGTGCAAAGATCCGGGCTTTGACTATTGGCCGCAACGTCCGCGTTGCGCGTCTGAACAGCGCCCGTATTTTCAAGACGCGCAGCGAGGACGCTGCGGCTAAAAGTCAGAAGTCAATATCGAGACTCAAGACTCAAGACTTTCTTTCCCCCTCCCCCGTCACGGGCCGCACCAGCAGCTTCCTTAGCACCGCCAGGAGCGTACTGATCGGCTCCAAATAATTCGTCGGCGGTCGCCAATAGATCGTTCGCGGGTCGATCAGACTCGCACGACCCGGAGCCTTGGTGAGTATCGCGTCGAGCCGCTGCGGATGCGCCGTGCGAAAAATTAAATCCGGCCCTTCGAGCTTGATGCCATCGATCTCCAACGTGCCTGCGGCAATGCGTATCTGCGTCAGTTGCAATAACGTCTCCATCTCCTTGGGAGCCTTGCCGTAGGCCTCTTCAAGATCGCGCGACACCTCCTCAAACTCCTCCAACGTCGCGGCCCGACTCAAGCGCCGATACGCCTCCATGCGATACTTCTCACTGGCGATGTGCGCCTGCGGAATGCGACCCACAGCCGGCAACTCCAAGTGCGTGCGCACCGGCTCGACCACCTTCTCATTGCCCAAACGCTTGGCCTCCTGCTCCAACAGGCGGCAATACATTTCATAACCCACCGCGGCAATGTGCCCCGACTGCTCAGCCCCCAAAAGATTCCCCGCGCCGCGAATCTCCAAGTCGCGCATGGCGATCTTAAAGCCCGCGCCCAACATCGAAAACTGCTCAATGGCCTTGAGCCGCTTGGTCGCCTTTTCCGTCACCGGCCGATCACCGGGCAAGAGCAAATAGCAATACGCGCGGTGCTTGTACCGCCCCACCCGCCCGCGCAGTTGATGCAGATCCGCCAAGCCGTAATGATCCGCCTCGTTGATGAACATGGTGTTGGCCGTGGGAATGTCGATGCCGCTTTCGATGATGGTCGTGCTCACCAAAATGTCCGCTTCTCGCTGCATGAACTTAAGCATCACGGCCTCAAGCTCATGCCCCGGCATCTGGCCGTGGCCCACCACGATCCGCGCCTTGGGTGCCAGGCGTTGCACCTCGTCAGCCACCTGTTGAATGTTGTGCACGCGGTTGTGAACGAAGTACGCCTGCCCCTCGCGTGCCAGCTCGCGCATCAGCGCCCGCTTGATGCGGTTGGCATCGTAAGGCAGCACCTCAGTCACAATCGCCCGCCGATCCGCCGGGGGAATCGACAGCGAAGCAATGTCACGCAACCCCAGCATCGCCATGTGCAGCGTGCGCGGAATCGGCGTGGCGGTGAGCGTCAACACATCGGCGGTGAGGCGGAACTCCAACAGCTTCTGCTTGTGCTCCACGCCGAAACGCTGCTCCTCATCGACGATCACCAGCCCCAGGTCTGCGAACTTCACATCCGCTGAAAGCAGTCGATGCGTGCCGATGATGATGTCCACCTTCCCCAGCGCCAAGTCCGCCAGCACCTTGTCCTGCTGCCCCGCGGTCTTGAAGCGACTGACGCTCTCGACGCGAAACGGATACTCGCGCATCCGCGCGGCGAACGTCCGCTCATGCTGCTCAGCCAGCACCGTCGTGGGCACCAGCACCGCCACCTGCTTGCCAAACTCCGCGGCTTTGAAGGCGGCGCGAATGGCGACCTCCGTCTTACCAAAACCAACATCCCCACAAATCAAGCGATCCATCGGCTGCTCGTCGGCCATGTCCTTCTTGATCTGCGCGATGGCCGCAAGCTGATCTTCCGTCTCCTCATAGGGAAACTCCGCCTCGAACTCGCGCTGCCAGGCGGTGTCGGCGGGATAGCGAATGCCCGGCAACGACGCCCGCGCCGCCTGCATCTGCAACATCTGCTTGGCCATGTCTCGCACCGCCTGCGACACCTGATCCTTCTGCTTCTGCCAACGCTTGCCACCCAACACACTCAACGGCGGGCGGCCCTGAAACCCGCCGATGTATTTCTGCACAAGCTCGATCTGCGTGGCCGGCAGATGCAGCAAGACCTTGTCGGCGAACTCCAGCGTCAGATACTCCTGCGACAACCCCTTTTGCCGCATGGTGCGCAGACCCACGAAGCGCGCGATGCCGTGATCGACATGCACCACGTAGTCGCCGACCTCCAGGTCGATAAAGGCGTCCGCCGTGCGCTCGCCCGCCCCGCCGATGCTGATGCGCCGAATCCGCCGGCGTGTCAGGTAGCGGTGAAACAGTTCGTGATGCGGCACGAGGTGCAGCGGCCTGTCATTGTCCGAAGACTCGCTCTGCCAGATGAACCCGCGATGCAGATAACCGATCTCCAATCCAATGGCCTCCCCCGCCGTCGGCGCGTGCTGCGCGATGAGTTCACCCAACCGCTGCCGCTCCGCCTCTTTCTCGCACAGCGCCACCACCAGCCCGCCCATCAGAGCCGAGGGGCGTAAGCCCCCGGACGAACCTCCCTGCACTTCCAAATCACCTTGCACATCCGCACCCCCCTCGGCCTCCGACCGCAGGCTCACGCCTCGCGGCTCCGACGATGCCTCGCCGCCATGCCCCGCCAACTCCGCCAACTCCGTCACCGCTTCCCCGGCGTCCTGCGAAAAGGCCACCAGCGACCCCACCGGCAGGCGCACGTGATTCATCCCCGCGTCGCGGGTGCCGCTGTATTGGTTGATCTCCACATGCGTGCGCTGCGTGAGGCTCTGCATCAAAGCGTTGGGCGCGATGATGCCCCTGGCTTGCGTGAGCCGCTCGAAGTAACCGCGCGACTGCTCGCTGAGTTCCAGCACCTCATGCAGCACGACCAGCGTTTCGTCGGGCATCAGCTTCAGAAGGCTGGTGGTGCGATCCTCCGCCGCCAGTCGTTGCACGCTAGCGCCGACAAGTTGCGCCCGCGTGATGCGCCGGCCCGAGCCCATGGTGTCGGTGTCGATGAAAGAAAGCGTTTCGATTTCGTCGCCGAAGTAATCCACGCGGATCGGGGCCGGGCCGTCGGCGTCGGTGCCCCCCGCCGAGGGCATGTAGATGTCGATGATCCCGCCGCGGGTTGTGAAGTCGCCGGGCTGCTCAATGGCATCGGCCCGACTGTACCCGGCGCGGTCGAGCCAATCGAGCAACCGCGCCGGCGAAAGCTCCTTGCCGATTTCCAGCGTGAGTGAAAACTCGCCCAAGGCCGCGGCTTCGGGCACCGGCTGCATCAAGGCCTGAATCGGAGCCACCAGCACCGCCGGTTTGCCCGGTGCCATGAACGTTGCGCCGTCTTGTCTGACCACCCGGTCCACCACGTTCAACCGCTCGGCCAGCAGTTCCAGACTGACATTGCTCTCCCCCGGCAACACCTCCAACGCCCCAAACCGCTCACGTGGCAAAGCATGCCCGCCCGCCTCAAACAACCCCAAGTCTTCATAAGCGTCATCCGAATCATCCAGATGCGCCACGACCAGCAACACCGGCCGCCGCAAGCGCAGCGCCAACGCCCCGGCCACCAGCGTGGCGCTCGAACCCCAACTCCCCTCAGCCACCGTTCGCGTTTGCGCATTGACGCGCTGGCAAAGATCGTCCAGCGCCGGCGAGTCGATGATCCGTGAAAGCCAACCGTGGGCCGGCGATGATTGTGTGTCGGCTTGAGTCGTGGGCGCGGTCAATGGGCCTGATCCATCTTGGGCCGACGCTCCGCCGACATCGCCAGCACCACCGGCACCTCGTAACTCCCTGCCGTCGGCTCCGCAGGCCGGGGCACGCGAAGCTCGGGCACATCCTCCAACACGCGAATCATGGCGATCTCATCGCAAGCCTGGTTCTTGCTGCAACGGGCGCACTCGCTCCAAACCTTCAGCGGCAACTCCTGGCGATCCACCACGTGAAACCCGCAGCGGGCGAAAAACGCCTTCTCATACGTCAGCGTCATGAGTTTGCGAATGCCCAACTCGTCGGCCTCATCCACGCAGGAAATCACCAGCCGCTTGCCCAAGCCCCGGCGGCGATGCTCCGGCTTGACCGCCAAGGCGTACACCTCGGCCATGTTGGCCCAAACAATCGACAGCCCGCAGACGCCCAGCACCTCATCACCCTCGGTCTCAATGTGAAACTCGCGCACGTGTTCGTAGAGGAACGCCAGCGAGCGATGGAGCATAAGCCCAAACTCCGCCGCGTCATTAATGATGCGTGCGATCTGCGGCACATCCCGAGTTCCAGCGCGTCGAATCATCAAACGATTGTATCGCCGCCGCGCACACCCGCGCGGTGAAAGAACTTCCCAAGCCCACGGATCAAACCGCAGCCCGGAGCGGTTTGTTCCGTGGGATGCGCCCCCGGCGGCAATGGTCACCGAATCCCACGCCAAGCCGTCCAAGGCGACGGCATCCGTGGGCTTGAATCCAAGACAGGGGCAAGCAAATATTTAGCCCCCGGCGGCTCGGAGCCGGGGGCCAGAGGGGTCGTCGAATTAACAGCCCGCGCACGCTTCACCCCATGCCACGAAACGGAACTCTACTTTCCACGCGGCAGGGTGGAACGTGAGACGCCTCTCATTCGTACGACGCCCCCGCCCCCCGCCCCCCGGCTCCAAGCCGCCGGGGGCTAAATATGGGATGCCCTGCAATCGCGGGCCGGGGTGATTCGTCCACAGGCTTACGCCTCGCGGCTCGGACAAGGCGACGGCATCTGTGGACTTGGGATGAAAAAGGGGGATGAGAATGGAAAAGGGCGGGAGGTAAAAGTAAAAAAATGGCAAAAACGCCGTGTTTTTGATTTTAAGGGGGGGGGTAGTCGCGGGGGGGCGAGGGGGTAGTCGCGAGGGGGGTGAGGGGGTGGAAGGGGGTAGGGGAAGGGGGGCTGAGACGGTCAGGATTTGCCAAAATCAACGGACTTGGGTATCGTCTGACCATCACGCCAACCGTGGGGGTGGTTCGGGTTTGCCCGCAAGCCTTCGGGATGGTCGGCGTGTCGGTGGGAATCGTTCCACTCACCCGCTTCCCCCGGCCCCGGATTACCGGCCCCCCGGATTACCCGGTTCTCCCGCTTCCCCAACGCTCGCAACCAGAAAGGATCCGTCGCCGTGTCCCAGCACGCAGCCGTCCTCCCCGGCGGGGCCTCTAGCCTCACCTTCGTCCAGCGCCACTACTTTCTGCTTCGCCGACTGCATTCGCTGTCGGGGGTGCTGCCGGTGGGCGTTTTCGTCTGTTTTCACCTCTTCACCAACTTTCAGATGGTGATGGGCACGTTCCAGCACGAAGTGGACTTCATCCACAACATGCCGGCGTTGCTAATTGTTGAAATCAGCGGCATTTGGCTTCCGCTGGCCTTCCACGCGGCCCTGGGCATCGTCTATACCTTCACGGGCAGGCCCACGAGCATGAAGGCCTACCCCGACGGGGACAACTGGCGCTATCTCTTGCAGCGGATCACGGGTATTCTGGCCTTGATCTTCATCTTCCTGCATCTCTCAACTCTTCGTTGGGGCTGGACTTACGCGGGGATTCTCAACACCCCGTTCTACACCGAGGCCACCGACCCGGCCACGGGCAAGAGCGTGGAACTGGCGATGGCGACCACGGCCATGGCCATGCAGCACAGTTGGTGGGTGCTGGCGATTTACATCATCGGCGTCTATAGCGCTATCTACCACTTTGCCAACGGGTTATGGACATTCGCCATCACCTGGGGCCTGACGATCACCAAGGCGGCGCAGACCCGTTGGGGCACCATCTGCGCCGGCCTGGGCCTAGCTTTGGCACTCTTTGCCGGTGGGGCGACCTATTCCGCCCTGGCGTTTGACACCAACGCGGTAGCTCCCGGTGCCAGCATGACTTACGAGCAGATGGTCGCCAAGCTTAAGACCGGCGAAATCCCCTACGGCCACGGGGCCGCGGAACGAATCGACTTGGTTCAGCCCGGCGAAACCAACCCCGGCTACAGCCCGACGGTGATGCCGCCCCA
>JBBRGB010000071.1:0-14482 GCA_038241095.1 Phycisphaerales bacterium | reverse complement strand
CCGATCCGACAACTCACTCAAATATTGCTCCGGGTCGGCGGCGCTGCGAACGTACTGATCCAAATCACGGATGCGGTACTGCACGTTGACCTGCGCGGCAATGAGCGAAATGCTCGGCGTCGCCCCCCCCCCGGAAGTGCCGGAGGTGCCCCCGGAAGTTGTTGAAGTAGTCGCGGCCCCGTCGGCGGGGGCGGGCGTCGCCGAAGCGTCGGTTACCGGTTCTGCTGCTGGCACGCCTTGCCCGACGGATGGTAAGGCCACGCCCGGCGTCGGCGCGGCGATGAGCAGTTCCTCGGTCACGCTGGCGTGTTGATTGGTCCAGAGAATCGCCTTGCCCGGCGGGAGGGGATCGAGGTATGACCCCACATAAAGCTGCTGAATGCGTCCCACCGGGTAACGCTGCGCTCCGCCGATGGGCCAAGGCCACTTGAAACGCAGGCCCGGCTCGGCGACACGGTCGATCTTGCCAAAGGTGGTGATGACCACCGCCTCTTCCGGCGTGACGATCAGCACGGAACTGATGAGCACCAGCACCAAGATGCCAAAGGCCAAGAGGGGCGTGATGGCCTTGGAAAGCAGGCGGTAGAACCAGCTTCGGGAGACCTCGATGCCAAACTGGTAGTTGAGGGCCTGGTTGATGGAGTTGGCCAGCGATTCGGGTCGCGTCAACCAGCCCATGAGGCGCGAGTCGAACGCCGGGCGGGGCATTTCGCCGGGCCGTCGCGGGCGGTAGGCTCCCAAGAGGAAGGCCAGTAGAACTTCACCACCCAGAATGAGCATGAAGCCCGGGACGATGAGACTCATGTAGGCCAGGGGCAAGCGTTGGCCACGCCAGGAGAAGACGGCCACGATGGCGAAAGCGATGGCCAGGATGGCGTTGGAGATGAGATAGCCCGCCCCGCCACGGAGCAGTTGCCACTCGTTGACCTGGGTCATGCCGGCTTGGTAACGGGCAACGATGAAGGCGAAAAACGCCATGCCCGCCATGACGCCCAGCAGCACCAGGGGGTTTTTGTCTTGGGCGATGGCCGCGGTGAGGAACTGTCCATCGCCCGCCCCCCCGGCATGGAGCTTGTTGTAGGCGATGATGAATAGGGTGATGCCCAACACCAGCAGGTAGCCGGCGACGAAGAGGCCGGTGAAATGGAGGCCCCACTTGTAGAGCTTTTCCAGCCGCCCGCGGGCCTGGTGAAGTTCATCGGCCTGGCTGTCGAAAATGGCCCCGTCACCGCCGCCGGCTTGGCCGGGCGCGCGGGAGAGTTGCTCGACTTCCAAGGCCTCGGCCCGCTCGATTTCGTGCTGGTGGTAGATGATCCAGAGGATCACCCAGATGGGCAGGCCACCGAGGAATTGCCACGTCGCGGCGTAAAGTGACGGGGCCTGAGCCCACAGCCCGGCCAGGGCCATGGCGACGCCAAGCACGATTTGGGCCACCAGTCCCATGAGGGCGGCGTTGGCGGCGCGGTGGTAACTCTGTTGATCCTGGGCCATGCGGCGAATATCCATGAGTTCGATGGGCCGCCTAGATTAACGTCAAAGCGGCGGATTGTCTTGTCAGTGCCCCCGGCATGGCTTCTGACGACCGCGGGCTTGCGTCACGCGATCTCGGAGTTCCTTACTATAAGATGCCAAGGCCCCGGCGGTTCGCGCCCAATCAAACCCAGGTGTCGTCCATGTTCGAACAGCTCCTGACCATCAGCCGCAACACTTTCACCGAAAGCATACGCCAGCCGGTGTTCGTGGTGCTGATCTTCGTCGCGTCCCTGGTGCTGCTGCTCAACCCGCAGTTGGCAGCCTACACCATGGACAACGATAACAAGATGATGATCGACATGGGCCTCTCAACCCTGTTTCTCACCGGCCTGCTCTTGGCGGCCTTCACCGCCACCGGGGTGTTGTCCGAAGAGGTGGAAAAGAAAACCGTCCTGACCGTGGTGAGCAAGCCCGTGGCGCGACCGCTGTTTGTCGTGGGCAAGTATTTGGGCGTTGCCGCGGCCTTGGCGGTGGCCATGTGGATACTGGCGGTGGTGTTTCTCCTGACCGTCCGCCACGGCGTGATGCAGACCGCCGGCGACCAGTTCGACATGCCCGTGATCCTTCTCGGCCTAGCCGCGTGGGTACTGGCCTTGGCGCTGGCGGCGGGAGGCAACTACCTCTACCACTGGGTCTTCACTTCCGTGTTCGTCAAAAGCCTCGCCGCCCTGCTCACCCTGACCATCCTGCTAGTGCTGCTCATCGCTCCGGGCTGGAATCTGCAAAGCCTGGCCTTTGAGTTTTCCCATGAGGGTCACTGGCCCGGCGGGCAGTTGCTCATCGTCATGCTGCTGGTCTTTGAAGCCGTGATGCTGCTGACCTCCGTGGCCATCGCCGTTTCGACCCGCCTGGGCATGATCATGACCATCCTGATCTGTGCCGGGGTCTTCATGCTGGGGCTGGTGAGCGAAACCATGCTCGGCCCCAGTTCCCGCGCCGCGACCAGTGACGCCACCGGCTTGGGAGCGGGCGTGGGTTGGCTGGTGGGACGGGTGACTTACTGGGCCTTGCCCAACCTGCAATTTCTCTGGTTGGCGGATGCCTTGCCAAGGGAGTTGCACGTGCCGCTGTCGCACGTCGCCTGGCTGACGGGTTACGCGGTGTTGCAGATTGCCGCGGTGCTTTGCCTGGCCGTGGCGCTCTTCCAGACCCGTGAAGTGGGGTGAGTCCCCCATCCCGACCGCAAAGAAAAACCGCCTCAAGCCCACGGATGAAACTGCGGCTATGAGCAGTTTCTTCCGTGGGATCAGCGCGGGAAATCCCCGTATGCGCGGATTGTTGATGATCGTGGGTCATCCCACAGAAGCCGCCCAAGGCGGCGGCATCTGTGGGCTTGGGATTTATCGTTGTTCAAGAATAGTCAGGCCCGCACATCGAGGTGGCGATAGAGCGCATCCTTGCCCGGCTGGCGCTGGGCATCGGTCGCTTCGTCAACAACCTCAACGGATTCGGATTCCTGGCTGGTCACGGACTTTGCCGCGTGCTTGGCCTGCTTTCCGCCCTGCCCGCTTCCGCCCTGTTGTGGCAATTGGGCATCGACGTGCAGGTGCGTGGGCGACTCGTTGCCGTTGTCATCCTCAAAGGATTGCAGGTGCGACTCAAACTTCTCCCGCACCTGTCGCGCTTCATTGGCGGGATTGCCCTTGATGCGCTCGCCCCCCCGCGCCACTTGCTGGGCGTTGTGCGCGGTTTGGGCGACGCCCGCCACGGTGATACTGGCTTGAATGGTCATAAGAACACCCAATTCCCGAAAAAGACGCCCGTGTCCATCCCCTCTATCGGCTCAATGCCCCTTGTGGGAATTGCCCTCCGGCCCCCGAGCCGCGCACGGAGTAAGCGGGGTTTTGCCCTGATTGACCGGCGCGACATGGTCATCCGCTTACTGCGTGCGCGGCTCTTTGGCACCCGGATGCTCTCCCGCATTCCCCTGCTACCATGCCACCATGAAGTTTGGAAGCCATCTATCCATTGCCGGGGGAATGCACAACGCCCTGATTACCGCAGCGGGGCTGGGCATGGAAAGCGTGCAGGTTTTCACCAAAAATCAGCGCCAATGGGACGCCAAACCCTTGGCCCCCGAAGCCATCGCGCAATGGCACGAGCATCGCAAATCCACCGGCATCGCCCACGTCGTCAGCCACGACAGCTACCTCATCAACCTCGCGGCCAGCAACCCCGACAGTCACGGAAAATCACTGGCGGCCTTCCGCATTGAACTCGAACGCTGCGAGGCCTTGGACATTCCCTGGCTGGTGACGCATCCGGGGGCGCACCTCGGGGCTGGCGAGGATGAGGGCTTGGCCAAGGTGGCCGCATCGCTCGACACACTGCACGCGGAATTGCCGGGGCTGAAGGTGGTGACCTTGCTGGAAATCACCGCCGGCCAAGGCACCTGCCTGGGCCATCGCTTCGAGCATCTCCAACGCATCATCGAACTGGTGAAACAACCCGAACGTCTGGGCGTCTGTCTGGACACGGCCCACATGCTCGAAGCCGGTTACGACCTGACCACTGCCGCGGGCATGGCCTGGGTGTTGGACGAAATCGACGACACCGTGGGTCTGGATCGCGTGCGGGTGGTACACGTCAACGATTCCAAAACCCCGCGCGGCAGCCGGGTCGATCGTCACGCCCACATCGGTCACGGCCACGTCTCGCTCGATGCCTTTGCCACGCTGTTGAATCACCCGCACTTCGCCGACATCCCGCTGATTCTGGAAACGCCCAAGGAAGACGCCCCCGACGGGCGGACTTGGGACACAATCAATCTTGAGACCCTTCGCAGCCTTCTGAAGCCCACGAAGAAACGACCCCCGGCGAAGAAACCGACGGCCAAGAAGAAGTGACCATGCCTCTCGCGTCGTCGCCAAGCCCTTCATAAAACTCCCGCAGCACCGCCCGCCAGTCTTCGAGGCTTCGCACGGCGATGAAGGCCTTGGCCACGTTTTCGCTTTGCGGATGATGGCGGGAGAACTTGATGCCGAACTTGCGCATCATCATGGAGGCCTGTTTTTCGCCGTGCAGGCTTGCGGAAAGCTCGAAGTGTTCCAACAGCACCGCGCGTTGTTGCGCCAGCGTGGGCGGTCGTGAACCCCCGGCCAGGTCGCCGCGCGACAGGGCGTGGGCCTGCTCGAAAATCCATGGGTTGCCAATGCAGCCCCGCGCCACGCTCACGGCATCGACGCCGGTTTCGTCGATCATGCGGAAGATGTCCGCCGCCGTCCAGATGTCGCCCGACCCCGCGATGTGAAAGCGCTCGGCGTCAGAGCCGAGGGGCGTAAGCCCCCGGTCAAACGTGCAAGTGCCAACGTCCATATCGCTGGCGTCATGCGTCGTAACCGAGGGGCACCAATTGGCGGTGGTTGGGCGCTGTTCACCATCGTCCGAGGGCTTACGCCCTTCGGCTCTGACAAGGCGCGGAGCCACGCCGCGATACTCCGCCACCAATCGCGTCAGAAACGGCCAGTGCGACGGCCCCACATACTTCTGTTCCACGGTTCGTCCATGCACGCAGGCCCCGGCGTAGCCCAACTCAACCGCAGCAGTGAAGATGCGGTGGAAATTGGCCTCGGCTTCAACAGAATCGTCGCTGCCGCGCCGGAGTTTCACTGTGACTGGCACTTCCCCCGGCACCGCCTGCCGCACCGCGTCGAGCATGGCGATGGCCTCATCCGGCACACTCAACAGATGCCCGCCACGGCTGCGTTTCTTGATCTTCTTGACCGGGCAGGCCAGGTTCACGTCGATCACGTCGTAGCCCAGCTTCACCAGCACCGTCGCCGCCTTGGCCATGTCGGCGGGGTGCGAGCCCATCAACTGCCCGGCGATGGGGTGGTCGCGGCTATCAAGTTCCGCCGCGGTCAGTCCCTTGCCGCCGTTGAGCAGAAAGAGATCGAGCATGGCCTCGGTGACGGCATACGGAGCGCCGTGCCGCCGGGCGACCAAGCGCATGGCGGCATCGGAATACCCCGCCAGCCCCGCTTGGAAAAACGGGGCGGCAAGTCGCAATTTGCCCAAGGTTGGCATGGCGGGGATTATAGAGGTCACGTCAAGCGCCGACGGGCGTGTTCAGCCGAGGGGCGTAAGCCCCCGGTGGAACCAGCTTGCACGTCATTGACGCGCACAGACTTGATCGTCCGGGGGCTTACGCCCCTCGGCTCTGATGCCAGCGCGTATAATCCCGGTTTGCAACCTTAAGGACGCACCATGCCACGAATCCTGCCACTGCTGATACTCGCCGCCCTGATGCTCCCCGGTTGCGGCCTCTGGCAGTCCGGGCCGGACAAAAAGCTCGCCGCCGAGCTTTCCGCCCTGCGCTATCCCGCCGACGCCACGCAAGGTGAAGACCTCGACGTGCTGGTCATCGTCAAGGGCGATTCGCTCAAACTTGTCAACCGCACCCCCCGCGCCTACGACGACATGCAACTCTGGCTCAACCAGCAATACGTCGGCCAGGTCAAGCACCTCGCCATCGGCACCGACAACAAACTCAACCTCAACCACTTCGTCAACTTCCGCGGCGAAGGCTATCCCACCGGCTCCTTCCTCCACCCCGAAGACAAGTTCCCCGTGGTCATGGCCGAACTCTACGACCCGGCCACCAACACCCGTCACCGCCTCTTGGCCCGCGTCACCGGCTTGTAACCCCCGGCCCCCGGACCCCCGGAAGCCCCGTAAGTTTCCGCAACCGCGCCGCGATCGTTTTTCTTCCTCAAGACTCAAGACTCACCCCTCAAGACTCCCCACAAAGGATTCCCCATGGACTCACTATCCCTCTGGCGTCGTTACCGTGATTATCTCTGCGAGTGCCCGGCGGCGGGTCTGTCGCTGGACATTTCGCGGATGAACTTCGATGACGATTTTTTCGCCCGCATGGCCGAGCCGATGGAAGCCGCCTACGCCGCCATGGACCGCCTGGAAGCCGGTGAAATCGCCAACCCCGATGAGAACCGCATGGTGGGCCACTACTGGCTCCGCGAGGCGCAACTCGCACCCAACGATGAAATCCGCCACGAGATCGAATCGACCCTCCACGCCATTCGCGCCTTTGCCGCCGAGGTTCACGATGGCACCGTGGCACCGCCCCAGTCCGCCAAGTTCACCGACCTGCTGTTGATCGGCATCGGGGGCAGCGCCTTGGGGCCGCAACTCGTCGCCGATGCTCTTGGCTCACGCAAAGACAAGTTGAAACTCCACTTCCTGGACAACACCGACCCCGACGGATTTGACCGCGTCTTTGCCGAGCTGGGCGGACGGGTCAAGAGCACCCTAGCGCTGGTGGTTTCCAAGAGCGGTTCGACACCCGAAACCCGCAACGGCATGATCGAGGCCATCGCCCACTTCGCCAAGAAAGAACTCGACTTCGCCCGTCAGGCCGTGGCCATCACCATGACCGGTTCCAAGCTCCACCAGCAGGCAACGAGCGAAAACTGGCTGCGCATTTTCCCCATGTGGGATTGGGTCGGCGGACGCACCAGCGTCATGTCGGCGGTGGGCCTGCTGCCCATGGCGCTCCAAGGCATCGACATCCACGCCCTGCTCGACGGGGCACGCGAAATGGACCGCATCACCCGCCAGCACGACACCCGCAAGAATCCCGCGGCCCTGACGGCGCTGATGTGGCACCACGCCACCGGCGGCAAGGGCCAAAAGGACATGGTCGTCCTGCCTTACAAGGATCGTCTGCTCCTGCTGTCGCGTTACCTGCAACAACTCATCATGGAATCGCTGGGCAAGGAAAAAGACCTCGACGGCAACGTCGTTCACCAAGGTTTGTCGGTCTATGGCAACAAGGGTTCGACGGATCAACACGCCTATGTGCAGCAGTTGCGCGATGGCGTGGCCAACTTTTTCGTGACCTTCCTGGTGGTGATGCGTGACCGTTCGCCCGTGGTCGCCCGCACGGCCCCGCAGGTCGAAGAAGGTGCCACCGCCGGCGACTTCCTAAACGGATTCTGGCAGGGAACACGCACGGCCCTGTACGACAACGGTCGGGAGTCGATGACCATCACGCTGGAGGAACTCACCGCCCACACCTTGGGCGCGATCGTGGCCTTGTACGAACGGGCCGTGGGTTTCTACGCCAGTTTGGTGAACATCAACGCGTATCATCAGCCCGGCGTGGAGGCCGGCAAGAAAGCCGCCGCGGGCGTGCTGGATTTGCAGCGGCAGACGGTGGCGTTTGTCAAGGAGCAGGCCGCGCCGATGAGCGCCGAGCAGATCGCCGACCGCATGGGGCGACCGCACGATGTGGAGACCATCTTCCACATCCTGGACCACCTGGCCGCCAACCGCAACGGCATCGCCAAAGTCCGCGGCAAGTTCCGTTGGAAAGCGTGAACGAAGTTCGGGGGCCTGGGACACGTCCATTTGAACGCGAAGGCGCGAAGCAGCGCGAAGTCCGCGAAGAAGAAAGAAAAGAGCCGCGCACGAAGTAAGCGGGAGTTTTGCCCTCATTGACCGGCGCGGTCATCCGCTTACTTCGTGCGCGGCTCGTTGGGTGGCGTCGTGGTCGATGGCACTACTTCGGTGCCTCATGCGTCAACACCACCGTCACCGGGTTGCGCAGATACGTCTGCCCGATGACCCGCAACTCCTCGGCGGTGAGTTTCTTCACGGCGGCCAGGAACTCCGTCGGTTCATCCGCGCCCAGACCGTAAAGATCATTCAACGCCGCATCCGCGGCGCGATCCGACAATGACTGCTTTTCCAAAAACTCATCGGCCAGCACCGCCGCCTTGGCGCGGTTCAAATCCGCTTCGTCCACCAGCGTTTCCTTCATCCGCTCCACCTGGGCCGTGGCCCGCGACAAGGCCTCATCCACCTGCCCCGGCTGTGAGTTGAAAAGCACCGCGAAATAGCCCGGCTCCACGCCTGTCAAGGCCCCGGCCCCCACGGCATACACCAGCCCCGGCCCGCGACCACGCAATTCCTCCTCCAGCCAACCCGAAGGAAAACTCGACAGCACCTTGCTCATCACCTGCACCGCCGGGTAATCGGAGCTGTCCCGCTTCAAGCCCGGCCCATAACCGATCTGCGCCGCGGCCAGTGGCTTGGCGGTGTTGAAACGAACCGTCACCGGCTCGCTGTGCTTGGCGGGCGTCGTCGGGCCGAAGGCCTCGATGGGCTGCGCGGGCATGTCACCGTACAGCTTCGTCGCCAGCGCCAGCACCTCCCGCGGCTCGACATCGCCAAATACCGCCAGCACTGCGTTGGACGCGCCGAGATGGCGCTGGTGAAAACGCGCCAGATCGCTGACCGTCAGTTGCTCGACGACCTCTCGCCGCCCGATGGGCAGCCGGCTCCAAGGATGCTCGCCGAAGTACGCTTGGAGAAAATGCGAACGCAATTCGCCCGACCATGAGTCCGTGATGCGGTCGATCCCCGCCAACAAGCGCGGTTGCAACTTGGCCCACTCATCAGCGGGAAAACTCGGATGCAGAATCACATCGGCCTGCACCTCAAACACCGTCTTCCAATCGCCCGACAGACTCACCGCCCGGCTATACCAAGTGTTGTTTCCCGCATCAGCGCTCAAGCCCGCGCCGAGATTTTCAATCGTCGTCTCGATCTCATCGGCGCTGCGATTGACCGTGCCCTTGGGCATCATCTGGGCCGTGGCGTTGGCCACGCCTTCCTTGCCCGGCTCATCGGAAAGCAGCCCGCCCAAGTGATAAAACTGCATCGCCACCGCGGGAATCGCGGTGTTGCGACTCACCAACACCCGCAGACCGTTGGGCAGCACATAACGCTCAATCGGCTCGATGCGACCGGCGGCGCGGCGATCAAGCGGCGTCTTGGATGCCTCACGCCATTTGGCCAGCAGCACACCGTTGTCAAGATCAATCGCCTGTTGGGGCAGTGTCGCGGCCCCGTCGGCCTCGGCTTGGCGGGCCAGCTCCGTCGGCGCTTGACCCGGCGCGCCGGGCAGCAAGGTCACGGTGATCATCCGCTTGGGTTCGAGGAACTTTTGTGCCGCGTCTTGCACCTGCTCGACGCTGATGGCTTCCACGGCCGCGGCGTAACGCTTGAGATAATCCGGGTCGCCGGTGCCGATGAAGTCCCGCGCCACCCGCGACGCGACGCCCCCGGCCGTCTGGGCGTCATAGATGACACTGGCCAGCGTCTTTCGTTTGGCGCGGGCCAGTTCGGCCTCGGTCACGCCGTTGTCGCGCACCGCCTCCACTTGCTCGAGTATCGCGGCCTTGGCGTCGTCGATGGCCTTGGTGAAGGCCGCTTGGGCGTCGGCGTTGAAGTCGGTGACGCGGGGCGTGGCGATTTCGCTGTCGATGCCGAAGTAGCCCTGGCCCCAATTGAAGCTGAGGTTGTAGGCGGCGATGGTGGTGACCAGCCGGGTTTCGTCGCGCACCTGGCGCGACAGGCGGCTCGACTCGCCCTGTCCGAGAATGACCGCCAGCACATCCAAGGCGTAATCGCCCTCGCCGCCCAATTGTGTGCCCGGCCAAGACAGCCGCAGGCGCGGCCGCTGAATGCCCGCCTGCCCGCTCATGGTTCGCGGACTGTCGATCTCGGCTTCCACCGGGAAGCTCAAGGCCGGCAACTTGCCCGCCGGCGTGCCCGCCCATGCCCCGGCGATCTGTTCCAACACCGCCTTGCGATCCACATCGCCGGCCACGGAAAAGACCATGTTGTTGGGCACGTACATGCGCTTGTAAAAGTCGTAGATTTCATCCCGGCTGATTTTCAGGAACTCATCGAGGTAGCCGATGGTCGGGTGCCGCGCGGGGTGGGCGGCGTACCGCGCCTGCTGCGTCAACTTCCAGAAAATGCGGCCGGGATCGCCCTGCCCCATGGCGAACTCGCTTTGGATCACATCCCGCTCACGCTTGAATTGATCGTTATCAATGACGCTGTGTTGCATCCAGTCTGACAGCAGATCGATGGCTTGCGGAGCGAACTGGCTGGTGGTGTTGATGTAGTAGTTGACGTTATCGAGGCTCGTCGAAGCGTTGGTGCGCGCCCCGATGGCGCCGAGGATGCGGTTGTTTTCTTCTTCGGTGCGGGTGGTGGTGGTGCCGCCGGAGAGCAGGTGTTCGAGGAAGTGCGACAGGCCCGCGCCGGTGTGTTCCTGCTCGTAGATGGAACCGGTCTTGATCCAGACTTGGGCGCTGACGACCGGCGCGGTGTGGATTTCGCTGACGATGACGATCAACCCGTTGGGCAGCTTCGCCAGCAGCCGATCCCCGGTGTCCTGTAGAACTTCGTATGCCGGGGCGATCGGCTCAGTTGGGGCTGGAGTGGGCGTGGCGGCGACTTGAGCCAAAGTTGGGTCTCCAGAAAACGCGAACAACAAGGCCACGAGGCCAAGGAACAAACCCGCCGCTGTTCGAAGCGGTTGAATGAGGCCGTGCGATGACTGAGTCATGATGAAGTCCCTTGAAAAAACTCAATGGCATGATAGGCGATGCAAGCCAACCCGCACGCCGTCATGTCGGCTTGCGGCAAGCACCTCACGCGCCGCATTCGCGTCTTGGAGCGATCGCTTGCCACCACCGCAGCCGCGGCCATGTGTAATACGCATATCCACCTGGCGTCGGCTGCGGCCCCCGTTAAGCCAGTAAGCCCACACCTGATCCGGTACGCGTTTTTCAGCGTTTTAACTCGATGATGAACACCGGTTGATCGGCGCTGATGGCCAGCGCGCCGTCAGGGCCGATCTTGCCCTCTTGGATGACCTTCCAATGCCAGTCGCGCATGGTGTAGGTCATGCCGGCGATGGCCTTGCTGGTGATGGTGCAGCCGACGCGGGTGAAGAGCACCGGCGTCGTGCCGCGACTGGTGATCTTCATGCCCTGCCAGGCGTGGCCGGGCGTGCCTTTGAAGTCGGGGTCGGCGATGACTTCAAGCCCCGTGTTGTGACTGGTGCTGACCGCCGAGACGATGGCGCTTGCACATTCGTCCAGCGGTTTTCCATCGGTGCTGGCCACGCCAATGGAGACGTACATTTCCTCATCGGTCACGGGGTAGTTCATACCGGGATCGGACTTGAGTTTGACATCGCTGATGGTCACGCCGTTGCTGAAGGTGAGGGTGTTGCCCAATTCCTTGCCGAGGAACCCTGTGAACGCCGCGCCGCCGGGGGCGGAGAAGGTCAGCCAACCGTCCTTGTGGTTGTAGGTCATCTGGTCGGTGGGTTGGAGCGGATTGGGGTATATCCACCCGTTCATTCGCACCGTGGGGCCTTGGACTTCGTCGTCCTGTCGGGTGGGGTCGATTTGGATGCGTGAGCCGTAGCGGTAGGTCGTGTGGCGCATGTCCAGGCCGTTCTTCCCGTAGCTGCCGGCGTAGCTCATGGACTCGGGGTCGTAGAGGGTCTTAGCGCCATAGATGAACTTGGTGGGGCTGGGCGCTGGCTTGAGCTGGCCGCTTCTAAAGAGGTGGCCGGCCAAGGCCATGGCCGAGAGTTGGACTTCATCGTAGAGGTAGGTGAACTGGTAGGCGGCGTGGCCGGGGAAGGCGAGGGTGCTCACCAAGGGGTCGTCGCTCTTTTTGCCCGACCAGTCGTACCCGCCGCTCATGGTGTGCCAGCAGACGGCGTCCCAGTCGTTGGTGGCCGCTAGGAAGACCAGACGATAGGGGAACTCGGCGCGGTACTTGGCCGGCGCGCCGATTTGCGTTTCGTACACGAAATAGGGCTTGCCCTCGACGGTGTTGTGTTCGAGCCAGGGCACACCCATGCAGATGCTGGGGTATTCTTCCAGCCCGCTGTACCACGGGTAGCGTTTGTGTTGGGTATCGTTGGTCCAGCCGCCGATGTAGGCGCAGTGGCTCACGGCGTCGGCGTTCTGGTGCATCAGTTGGGCGATGCCGTTGTACCCGATGCCGGTGTCATGGAGCAGCGTGGTGAGGCGTGCGGCCTTGCCGTTTGTCTTAAACGCTGCGGCCAACCGTTGCTTGTGCGCCAAGAGCAGGCCAGCGAAGAACTCATTGACATCGCGCCCACGCCCAGGGGCGAAGTCGTCCCGGCCGTACTCGGTCGGCTCGCCTTCGAACTTGGCGGTCGCCAGGGGGTTGGCATCATTGAGCGCCGCGGCTGGCGCTTGGCCACGCAAGGGTGCCAGCAGGATGGTTCCTTTTTCGATGCTCTCGTTGGGCAGCAGGCCCATCCAGGCCTCGCGCAGCTTTTCGTCGGTGCCATACTTGCCCTTGAGGTAGGCGTGCCAGCGCTCCATGAGGGTCTGCTGAAAGTGCGCGGGCAACTGCTGCCAGTGGCCTGAGACCATGTGCACGATCCACCACTGTTCGTTGTTCAACTCCCAGATGGCAAAGACCGGATCGTCGCCGACGCGCAGCCCGGTGTATTGGTTGGTGTGGCTGAGAAACTCGGTGGTGTTGCGGGCGATGATGGCTTCAAAGCGGGCATCCCACGCGGCGGCGACGTGGAACTGACGCTTGCCCTTTTCGTCGGCGTTCTTCACCGCCTCGGCCCAAGCCTCGGCGGTCGCCGGATCGTCGATGATGCCCGCATCCTGGGGTTTGGGATTGAGAAACTTGCCCGCCGAGCCGACCCACAGGTGGTAACCGCGCTTCTTGGCCTCGGCGATCGTGGCGTCATAAATGTCAAGCTTGCTGTTGTCGCCCTTGGTGTAGCGACCGTTCTGGCCACGGATGGTGCCGTCGTAGCCCCAGATGCGGTGCATGTTGAAGCCATAGGCCTGATAGCGGTCCAGGGCCGCGGCGATGGAGGCCTTGGGGTCGTCGCCCTTCATGCCCTGGGGAGGGAACCCGCCGATGCCGCCCCAGAAGCGGATGCGCTGGCCGTTGAGGAACAGGTCGCCATCCTTGGGAATCACGTACTCGCTGTCGGGTGGCAGTGGCTGGGCATCTTGGGCGTGGATCGCCGAGGCGCAAACCGCGATAAGGAGCGGGACGATGAGAGCGATGCGAAGCATGATGGGTTTCCTCGAAAGGTGACGGACGGTTGATCGCGACGAGGTAAATGCCTCTGCGATGATACGAGATATGACGCATGAGGGCATGGTTTGGCACAGCCTGTCACAGATTCCGCCGAATCTAGAAACACGAAAAGCCCTGAAAAACAGGGCTTTAGTCGCGGTTTGTCACAGGCTGTCACGACAAACGAACAAGTGCGGGCGATAGGAGTCGAACCTGTCACAAAAACCGCAATAACGCGGGGATTCGTGAGGGTGGGACACTTGTAGGGACACTTCCTCTTGCGGCCAAGCCCTGCCGCGAATTGCTCCGGGTCGTCAATGCCTGGCCAAGTCTGACGCCCCGCCAACGGGCGGCGGTGCTGGCGGTCGTGCGAGCGGCTCGCCCAGGGCGGCGTCAAGCGTCGTCTCTTTCCTCGGCCCCATGTGTAGGGGGGGAAGCGGGCCGGAGTCCAGAGGGTGGGCCGCGACCGAACCCTCTGGTCGTCGGCGCTGTGTGTGCCGGGCATGTCAAGGGTGATTCATCGCCGACGAAATCCGCAACCCGCGCCCGTGGCCGGGGTGCTTGCTCTGTCTCTCGAACCTCCAACAAGAAGGGATTGAACCATGCGACGCGATAAACCGCGCTTGCCTGCTGACGCCTTGGATGACGATTTCGCACCGCCTGCCGTCTCGCGGTCTGTGCGGTGTCTGCACTGTGGCCGGGTGTACGACTCGGCCTTGATGGAGTGGGACGGGCTGCGTGAGCAATGGTGCTGTGCGATGCCTGGGTGTGAGGGATGGGGCTACGGGTTTGACGTGCACGACGTGAACGCCTTTGACGGGCCAAGCCACTAACCAACAAAAAAGCCGCCCGGTTGCTCTTGCTTTGGACGGCGGAGCAACCGGGCGGCGGAGTAACGCCATGAATGATATCAAAGTTTCCCAGCGTTTCGAGTTGCGAGCCGAGCCGGTGTCCGTGGGGCGGGGGGGGGGGGGGGCCGCCGCGCCCCCCGCGGGGCCCCCCCCCCCCCCCCCCGCGGGGGTTTTTTGAGGGA
>JBBRGB010000070.1:0-14503 GCA_038241095.1 Phycisphaerales bacterium | reverse complement strand
CAGGTCCACCACGCCCGCGTAGCAGAGGTAGCCGATGACAAACAGCGGCACGTCCTCCGGCAACGGCAGGCCCAGCCCGCTGATGATGATGACCAAAATCGACGCCACGGCCAAGGCGTGACCGAAGTGATCGACAAGGTTGGGAAGTTGGTTGAAAATCCAGTCCATGCGGGGGGCTGTCTGGGGGCGGGCTTTGGTGTCGGGCTGTCTGTTGAATCACCAAGGGCTAAGAGCACAAAGGGAGACGGAAAGACTCAATATCCCTGTATGTTTCCTTGGTGCGCTTGGTGTCCTTGGTGATTAACCCGTTTTCACCTGAATCTTAAGCCAAGCCAGTGCGGCCGGGCGGTCGGTCAGGCGGGATTCGAGTTGCAGATCATACGCTCTATCGAGTAATCGGCGAAACGTCGGGCCGGGCTTGGCTCCCAAGGCGATGAGGTCGTCGCCGTCCAGCAGCGGCGGGGGGGTGATGCCGGTCTGCGCCAGTGCCACGGTGTCGCTTTCGATTATCGCAAGCAAGGTCGCCATCCCGTTTCGATGTTCCAAGGCCCGCAACAGTTGCGAAGCCTCGGCCCAGGAAGACGAGCCGAGCGCGCGCTTGCGCTTGGCCACGCTTAATTCATGCCAACTCAAGGCCTCGGGCAGAAGCGCCAACCCTCCACGCAACGCGGCCGTGGTGTCATTGGTCAGACACAGCGCCTTGCGCCAGCGCGTCACCAGCGGCGGCCCTTGCTCGCCAACGAAACGCTCTAGCGCATGGCGCAGCGGCATCAGGGCGGCATCGCGGGCTTCAATGGCATCATCAAGGTTACGCGGTGCAAGGTCGCACGGTTCACTTTCCGTCGTCAGTCCCGGCAAGTGTCGATCCAGCATCCACGCCGCCAACGACACCGCCAAACCAGCGCCTACAGGCACCGCCCCCAACGTCGGCAGTGGTGGGTCGGCCGTGTCCTCATTCAACGTCGGGCCATCCAGATGCAAACGCTGCAACAGTGTCGCGGCCTCCACCGGCGCGGTGGTCGGATGCGTCAGCATCCACGTTAGTTCTTGGCCGATGCGTTCACGGCTGATGAGGCCCAAATGGCGGGCGTTGGCGACAATGGCCGCGGCCGTGCCCTCATCGATGGCGAAGCCAAACCGCGCGGCAAAACGCACCGCCCGCAGCATCCGCAAATAGTCCTCGCTCAAACGCGCTTGGGCGTCCCCAATGGCGCGGATCATCCCGGTCCGCAAATCCGCCACCCCATCCACAAAATCGATGATGCCCGGCAACTCCGTCAGCACCACTTCGCCCGGTTCCGTCAGAGCCGAAGGGTGTAAGCCCTCGGAGCCTGGGTTTGTCAGAGCCGAAGGGTGTAAGCCTCCGGTCAAAGGAGCAAGGACGTCATCACCCGTGGGGACGTTGGACCGGGGGATTACGTCCCGCGGCTCTGATGAGGCAATCGAACCATCGTCAGCCGTCTTATCTCGCGTCAGTGGATCCCAGAAAAGCCCGTTGATGGTGAAGTCGCGGCGCAAGGCATCGTGACGGGCATCGGTGAAGTGAACTTGCGAAGGTCGCCGACCATCTTCGTAAGCGGCGTCCGAACGGAAGGTGGCGACCTCGGTGACAATCGCCTCGCTTTGCCTACCCCCACTGCTCTCCCCGTCACCCCTGGAACTCTTTCCGCTCGGCGAGCGCACCAGCATCACGCCAAAAGCCTCGCCCACATTGCGTGCGCCGCGAAACAGCCGCTTCACATCTCCCGGCGTGGCATCGGTGGCCACGTCGTAATCCTTGGGTTCCAAGCCCAAAAGCGCGTCGCGCACGCACCCGCCGGCCAAGTAGGCCGTGAAGCCTGCCTGACGCAGCACGCCGAGAATGTGCAAAGCCGCGGCCCGCGAAGTCTGACTGCCCATCGCCATGACAAGAGTGTAACGCCCCGACCAAGTGGCAAACCTAAATCCGTTGCGCGGTGCCACACGGCATCCCGACCGGGCACCGTGTGCCGCCCGTGCGCGAATCAATACTTCTTCAAGTCCGTGAGTGAGAAGGCCAAGTCTTGGCTGTCATCGGGGGGTCGCAGTTCGACGTGCCCATCGACAAAGACCACCCCGCCTTTGCCTTGGAACGGCGCGCCGGGGCCGTGCATCGAGCCGATGCCATCCAAGGGGATGCCAGGCAGTCCGTTGCTGATGCGGAAGTCGGGATCGTCCACGGGCACGCGGTAGCGCGGGTCATCCCAGGTGTTCTGATCGGCGAAGGCCAGTGTTTCACTGGGTCGCGGCACACCGTTCAACATCGTGGAATAGTGAACATGCGCTTGCGAACCCCAAGGGGGGACGTTTCCGGCGGCACCAGCGGGATTCATCCCAAGGTACGAATTGAAGGTGTAGTTAAAGAGCGGCTGGACATCGGTGTGCTGGCAGTGGGTGCCCACGTTGTCCGCATTGTTGACGAGGTTGGCCCCCAGCGAGGGACAGACGTAGATTTTGGTCGTCTGGGTGTAGGGATAAAGCACTCCGCCCTCGACATTGGATCGCGCCGGATCGTGCCAGCCGTGGACGCTGTAGCCGCTGACTTTGATCCAGTATTTTCCCGCCGCGGGCCGGCCGCTGAAGTCGGTGGCGTAAGCCTGCTGCGCCACCATCAATTGCCGCATGTTGGACTTGCATTCAAAGGTGCGTGCCGCCTCGCGGGCCGCGGCCAAGGCCGGCAGCAGCAGAGCGACCAGCAGGGCAATGATGGTGATAACCACCAGAAGTTCAATCAGGGTAAACGCGCGACGGTTCATGGCGGACTCCTTTGCTCGCTTCCATTATACCCAACAAATCGCGACGACCCCGGTTAAGAGGTCGCCACGAAGGAGAAGCTTGCGTTTTACGCCTTGCGCCGCCGGGGCAGTAGCGTCAGTCCACCGAGGCCCAGGATCGCCAAAACGGGAGTGCAATTTCTAATCCGACAGAGGCCCCGTTCTAAACCTTCAACTCCGGCCGATACGCCAAGGCTTTGCGATGCCGCTTGCGGATGGGGGCCACCACGCGGGCGAGGAAGGCATCGACCTGTTGCGGGGCGCGGCCAAAATAGCGCCGGGCGTCAAGCACCGCGGCCATGTCCACGTCGGCGAACGTCGGCTCATCGGCCAATCGGGCCAGCAAATCGTTGGCCTGACCCTCCTGCTTGACCCGCAGGGCAGCGGCTTGGCTGTGAGTGCGAATCAGTTCGTGAATCGCCTGCCGATCGCCACCCCGTTGCACCGCGGCCATCATCAGATTCTCCGTGGCCATGAAGGGCAACTCGGCGGCCAGATTCGCCGCGATGGTCTTCTCATACACCACCAGGCCATCGGTGACGTTGATGACCAGGTCCAGCACGCCATCGGTGGCCAGGAACGCCTCGGGCAGCGTCAGCCGACGGGTTGAGGAGTCGTCGAGCGTGCGTTCCATCCACTGTTCCGCGGCCGTGGTGAAGGCGATGGGCACCAAGCCGATGACGAAGCGGGACAGGCCGCAGATGCGTTCACAACGCATGGGGTTACGTTTGTAGGCCATCGCCGAGGAGCCGATCTGCTCTTTCTCAAACGGTTCTTCAAGTTCCTTGCGATTGGCCAAGAGGCGGATGTCGGTGGCCATTTTGGCGCTGGCGGTGGCGACACTGGCGAGACTCGAAAGCACCAGTCCATCGACCACCCGCGGGTAGGTCTGCCCGGTGACGACGAAAACCTTGTCGCCCGGCCAGCCCATTTTCTTGGCCACCAAGGCGTCGAGCTTGTCGCACTTGGCGTGGGCCGCCTTGAGCTTGGCGGGCGTGGCATCGGGCGTGCCGCCGAAGAGTTCGAGGAATGAAGCCTGCGTGCCCGTGGTGCCCTTGGCCCCGCGGAAGAGCAGGGATTCGAGGCGATATTCCACCTCTTCCAACGCCAGCGCCAAGTCCTGTGCCCAGAGCGTGGCGCGTTTGCCCACGGTGGTCGGTTGCGCTGGCTGAAAGTGGGTGAAGCCCAGCGTGGGCAGGTCGCGGTAACGCTTGGCGAAGCGGCCGAGGTTGTCGATGGCCTTGGCCAGTTTGCCAGCCAGGAGTTTCAGGGCGTCGCGCAACAGCAGCAGTTCGGTGTTGCAGTTGACGAACTGGCTGGTCGCCCCGAGGTGAATGATGGCGCGGGCCTTGGGGGCGGCGTCGCCCAAGGTGTGGACGTGGGCCATGACATCGTGCCGCAGACGCTTTTCGTAGGTGGCCGCGGCGGTGAAGTCGATGTCATCAAGATGCCCGCGCAGCTCGGCGAGTTGCTCATCACTGATGGGCAGGCCAAGCTTGGCCTCGGCCTCCGCCAGCGCCAGCCAGAGCCGTCGCCAAGTGGAGAACTTGCGTTGCGGCGACCAGATGGCCTGCATGGCCGGGGAGGCGTTGCGCGAGGCCAGGGGGGATTCGTAGGTGTGATGGGTGGTCATGGCTAAGCTTCATTGTCGAACACGAAGACACGAAGAAAGACATTGAAAGGCATGAGGCTTGAGCCAGCGTGAGAATCATGGACATTTTTTTGTGATGCCTTTTTTCGTTTTTCTCCGCCTTCCTTCGTGTCTTCGTGTCTTCGTGTTCAATCCAAGAATAACCAAGGTTCCGCTTGCGTGGGCGTAACGTGGCGGTCATAGTAACGTCTATCCGGTGCGGGCCAACCTTTTCGCCGCGGGGAGCGTAGTGAAAGATGTGGCCGCGCCCCGGACACCGCGCCATGATTTCACGAGGCTCCATGCCGATTGCCGACGAAGCCCAACTCATCAGCCGCGTCCGCCGGGGCGATACCGCGGCCTTGGGCGACCTGCTGGAGATGCACCGGCGTCGGCTGTTCAACGTCTCCTATCGCATGGTGGGCAACGCCGAAGATGCCGCGGAACTGACCCAGGACGCGATGGTCAAGGTCATCGAGCATTTCCACGATTTCAACGGTCAGGCGGCGTTATCCACATGGATGATTCGCATCTGCATGAACCTGTCGATTTCGCACCTGCGCAAGCGTAAGCTTCGCCTCACCACCAGTTTGGATGACGACGGCGGGGTGGGTGGGGGGGCCGGGAGTGCTTCCGGGGGGGACGATCAATCCACGCCTTTGCGGGCGAGAATCGCAAGTGGGGAACCTGGGCCCGAGCAAAGCGTCCAACAGAGGGAGATGACCGCAAACCTGCACATGGCGTTGGGACGGGTGGCCGAGGAGTTCCGGGCCGTGCTGGTGCTGCGGGACTTGCAGGAGATGGACTATCAGGAGATTGCCGCGGCCTTGTCGCTGCCGATGGGCACGGTCAAGAGCCGACTGTTTAGGGCGCGGCTGGCGCTGAGGCAGGAAATGGCCAAACTCTGCCCCCTGGCCTTGGCCGATGAGCAAGAGGGGGATTCACGGAAGTCGCTTAACGCTTGACATCTTTTCCCAAAGGTTAACAGTCAACCCAACGACCACCATGCCTGAGCAATACGATGAAAACCTGATTCTCGGTTACATCGAGGGCGATTTAAGCCCGCAGGATGCCCGCGCCTTTGAGTTGACCCTCCGCGGTGACCCGGCCCTGCGGCGACTGGCCACCCAGATGCGTCAGGATCGTGACGCCCTGCGGCAAATGCCCGAAATCGAGCCGCCCGTGGGCATTATGGATCGGGTGCATGAACATCTGGAGCGTTCGATGCTCTTGGACAGCGCCGGGGCCGAGGCGCCCGCGCTGGGCACGCTGCGCACGCATCGCCTGGGGCGGGTGCTTATGGGCTTGGCGGTGGCGGCCTTGCTGCTCTTTGCCGCCACGGTGGTGGTGCCGATTTTCCTGAGCACCATGCGGGTGACAGCACCGGCGCATGGCCCGATGGCGATTGAGAGTCAGAACGCCGACGCTTCCAAGTTTGCCTTGCGTGAGGAAGAGCGGGCCTTGGGAACCTTGAAATCCGAGTCGGATGCCGTGGGCGGGGATCAACGGCAGGCCAAGGGGGATGGCGTGGCGTTTGGCGGGAGGAAGGGCGTGGAGTTTTCCGCCGGCGATACCGTGGCCGACCGTTCGGGCACAGGCATGGCCGGCGGTGGCGGGGGGGGCAAGGTGGCGATGGGTTCGTCACTGGAAGGCGTCGCCGGGGCCGAACCACTCAATGCCCAAGATGCCGGGGCGGTTCTTGGCAACCAACAGATGGCCAAGGCCCCGACCGATGGCGTGACCGGTGATGTTCAAGACATGCGGCAGGCTCAAGAAAGCCCCGCCGGTCAGGTGCTGGCGATGAACCAGTCCCGTGGCAACGCGGTCAATCAGCGGATGAAGATTCAGGTCATTGCCGTCGATGGCCGCGCCGCCCAAGAGGATGTACTGCGTTGGGCGGTGGCCAATCAGGTGACGCTGGCTTACGCCGATGGCCCGGCCATGCCGGAGTCGCGCCGCGAAGATGCGGACAAACGCGATGACCTCAAGATCGGCGAGCACGAGGCCAAGGAAGGCGTCATGGCCCAAGCTTCCGCCAGCGCGCCAGCCTTCCCGACTCCCGCGGCCAATGCGTCCGCCCCGGCCGCGCCGGTGACAGTGCCGCCCGCAGCGGTTGCCACCGCTCCCACCACACCGCGCGTGACGCAAGGCAAGTCCGCCCAAGCCGCGGAAGGTGCCATCGCCTCGCAAACTTCAGCCAATCAACCGCCCGTCCAAGCCGCGGCCTCACCGTCGCCCCCGGATGCGGCTGTGACACAGGCGGGCGGGGTTCTTCAACCCGTGACCCGCGAGACGCAAACATCCACACAAGCCCGGCAACTGGTGTTCAACATTCGCCCCGAGCAGGTGCCGGAACTGGTGGGCTACCTCAACCGCGCCGCCGCCCCGACGACACAGATGGCCGTGGTGGAACCCAACGAAGCGATCACCGCAACCCTGATGCGAGGTATCGCCGCCAAGGCCCGCAACACCTCCCCGGAAGTTACCCCGGAAGCCTCCACGGATGCCAACGTCAAGGAGGCCAGCGCTGCTGAGAACGGCAAGCTTGATGCAGGCCTTTTGGCAGACGCGACCACGCCGGCGACCGTCGCGGAACCCGATGCCGATCAACAGGTGCCCCCGACCCCGGCCCCGGCCAATGGCACCGACGCGGGCCACCAAGCGGACTTGGCCATGCGCTTAGATGATCTGAGTCGGCAGATCGAAACCTCGCGTCAGCGGGCCGTGACCTTCCGTGACTTGAACGAAACCGCCCAACCCGTCAGACCCATCACCCCCGCGCCGTCCCAAGCGCAAGTGGCGCAAAACGCCATCCTGCGCCAAGGCGAGTTGGAAGTCGAAGTCGAAATCGTCACGGCCAAGTGAGGGGGAAGTCTTGAGTCTTGAGTTTCGAGTCTCAAGCCTCAAGCCTCAAGCCTTTTGCTGGGCTTGGTAGAATCGCCCCTACGCACCCCCACGGGACAACCGGCCACTGTCCGGTCACGCCCACCGAGTTCCACCATGTTCGATCTCAAAGCCGCCATCGCCGCCAATGAGGGGCGACAGCTCGATCTCATCGAAGCCCACATCAATCCCTCCTTCGCCAAGGTGCTGCGCACCATCGGTTTCGATGTGCTTTACACCAAGGGCCAGGGGGCCTACCTCTGGGATCAGCACGGCACCCGCTACATCGACTGCCTGGGCGGTTATGCCGTTTTCAACGTGGGACGAAACCATCCCACCGTGCGGCAAGCGCTCAAAGACGCGATGGACCTCGACTTGCCCAACTTGCTGAAGATGGGCGCGTACCGTCTCAGCGGCATGTTGGCCGCGGAGTTGGTCAAGCTTGCGCCGGGCGATCTCGACACCGTGTTCTTCACCAACAGCGGGGCCGAGGGCGTCGAAACCGCCTTGAAATATGCCCGCGTCGCCACCGGTCGCTCCCGCATCCTCTACTGCGATCACGGGTTCCACGGCCTGACGCTCGGTGCCCTCTCCGTCAACGGCAACGCCGAGTTCCGTGAAGGCTTCGGCGGCCTGCTGGAACCCTGCACCAAAATCCCCTTTAATGACCTGCCCGCCTTGGAACGCGAACTGGCGAAAAAGGACGTAGCCGGGTTCATCGTCGAGCCGATCCAAGGCAAGGGCGTCAACATCGCGGCCGATGGATATCTCGCCGGGGTGGCGGAGCTTTGCCGCAAGCACGGGACGCTTTTTGTCGCCGATGAGGTGCAGACCGGTTTTGGCCGGACGGGCAAGATGTTCGCCTGCGAACATTGGGGCGTCGAGCCGGACATCATGGTCACCGCCAAGGGGTTGAGTGGAGGGTACGTTCCCGTCGGCGCGGTGCTGAGCAAACGTTGGATTCACGAAAAGTGTTTCTCCAGCATGGAACGTTCGGTGGTGCATTCCACGACCTTCGGGCAAAATGACATGGCGATGGCCGCGGGCTTGGCGACGCTGGCGGTGCTGCGGGATGAGAAGCTCGTGGAAAACTCCGCGGCAATGGGCCAACGACTCATGGCCGGACTTGCCAAGCTCGGCGAGAAGTACGAGATGGTCAAGGAAGTCCGCGGCAAGGGTTTGATGGTCGCCTTGGAGTTTGGCCCACCCAAGAGCATGATGCTGCGCATGGGCTGGGCCATGTTGCACAAACTCAACGCCAGTCTTTTCCCTCAGGCGATTCTCATTCCGCTGTTGAAGGATCAACATGTGCTGGCGCAGGTGGCGGGGCACAACATGGACGTCATCAAACTGATTCCCCCCTTGGTGGTGACTGCCCAAGATGTCGATGCCATCGTGGCGTCGTTCGATGTGGTCATCGGCAACTGCCACAAGTTCCCCGGCCCGGCGTGGGAAGTGGGCAAAAAGCTCGGCGGCCAAGCCATGCGCAAGAAGGCGTGAGGCGATGTGGAGCTAAGGGGTGCGTTTTTCACCGTTGAGAAGCAGCGCCATGGTGGGCAAGGGGCGATCCAAGAGCGAGCGTGCGTAGGCGCAGAGCAGGCGATTGCCGCGCTGTAGGCTGGCGTGTTCCATCGCCGTGAGTGTCGCATGTGCCGCGGTCAACGATTGCAACAGGGTCACCGTATCGCGGCGAACGCGCCACGGGCCGGGGGTATCTTCGTGGCCGCCGCCTTGGCCCGTGTTTGTCAATCCGCCGGCTTGGGGGTCAAAGAGCAGCGGCCCTGTGTCGGGGAGGGGCTTGTCCGTGTGAACGTCCTTGTGCAGTTGGGGCGCTAAACCGCAAGCGTGGAGCATGGCCCATTGAAAGCGCAGCAGCCCTGCCGCGCGGGTCGTTTCATCCCCGTCGGCCAAGGAAGACAGGAGGTGGGACAGGTCCTCGAAAGTTTCTGGATGCGGGTCGTCCTCGGCCAGCATGGCGTTGACCAGGTCCACGGCATAAAGCCCCGTGTGCCAGGCGTCCAGATCGCGGCGAAAGTGTGGGTAGGGTTCCTGCAAGTCCCATTCCGTCAGTGTCGCCAAGCCGGTGGCGGGCTTGATGACGCCGACGATCTGCCCGCGGGTCAGGGGTGAGAACCCGCCCGAGTAACGACTGACCGAAGAGGGACTCGTCCGCTTGGAACCCTTGGCCAAACCGCGCACCTTGCCATGCGTCGCGGTCAACAGCGTGACGACCTGACTGGTCTCGGACCAGTCGGTCTCACGCAGCACAATGGCGTCATCCTTGATTCGCGGCATGGCGTCTCAACGCGGTGAAAAACGCGGTCCGAACGGTTACAGCGCGGCGATCTGACCACGCAGATTCACCGCCTCGGCCTGGGCGGCGGCGAGTTGATCGTTGGTCTGCTTGACCAAATGCGGCGGAGCCTTGTCCACGTAACTGGCGTTGCCCAATCGACCCTCCAGCGTCTTAATGCTCCGCTCCAGTTCATCGAGCTTCTTGCCCAACCGCTCTTTTTCCGCGTCCGTCTGGATCAAGCCGTGCAGGTAGATTTCGATCTGTCCCACAGCCGCGACGGCGGCATCGGCGGGCTTGTCCACCTTGGGCCCAAGCTCCTTGACGTTCACATTGCACAGCGTCTCAAGCAACAGCCCGCGCATGATCGCCTTTTGCGCCAAGGCCGGGGGAACCTTGGCGCTGACGGGAACCTGCTGACGGGGCGGAACCTTGTATTGCGTCCTCACTTGGCGGATGGCGGTGATGACCTGCTGCGCCAAGGCGAACTCCTCCTCGGCGTTGGGGTCGATCAGCGTCGCGGGCACGACGGGCCAGGCGCTAGTGATCAGCAGCTTGCCCACGGGAATCTCCACGCCGGGCACACCCTTGCCCAGCACCTGCGCGGCGCGATCCGGCGCGGCCCAGTTCAGCGGCTCCCACAAAGCCTCGCTGATAAACGGCATCACCGGATGCAGCAGCCGCAACGACACATCTAGGCAGACCGAAAGCACTCCGCGTTGCACCACGCTGTCACGCAAGGTCGGCTTGACGATCTCGATGTACCAGTCGCACAGGTCGCGCCAGATGAAGTCGTAAAGCCCCTGCGCGTAGGAGGAAAACTCGAAGCCTTCGAGGGCGGCGTTGGTGTCGTGAACCGTCCGCGCCAAGCGGGAGAGAATCCAGCGATCCGCCAGCGAAAGTTGCGCCGCCGGCGCGTCGGCGTGAGGCTCGGCGGGCTGCTCGTTGAGATACGACAGGGCGAAACGCACCGCGTTCCAAATCTTGTTGGCGAAGTTGCGCCCAAGGTCAAAACGATCCGAAGTGTTGCGGCCGGTCGCGGCGTCACGCAGCACGGGCAGGCGCACATCCTGCGTCTGCGTGGTCATCTGCGCCAGGGTGTAACGCATGCCGTCAGAACCGTGGCTGTGGATGATGTCCAACGGGTCCACGCCGTTGCCCAAGCTCTTGGACATCTTGCGGCCATCGCCGTCCTGAATCATGGCGTGAATGAACACATCCGTGAAGGGCAGGCAGTCGCGGAAGTAGATGTTGAACATCACCATGCGGGAGACCCAGAGGGTGATGATTTCGCGGGCCGTGGAAAGCGTGGCCGAGGGATTCCACGCGGCAAGCTCGGCCGTGTCATCGGGCCAACCCAGGGTAGAGAGCGGCCAGAGGGCGCTGGAGAACCAGGTGTCCAGGACGTCGGGGTCTTGGACAAAGCCGCCCTTTTCTAACTCGCTCTCAATGTCTTCTCTACCGGGAGGGACACAGACCGCTAGTAAGCCGGGGTCTTGCCCGATAAATGTCTGAATCGCTATTGCTTGATTCTGTTCTTGGGAAAGGATGCTTATTCGTACAGTGGATCTACGCCGTGAATCCTCGAACTTGTTGCTCCCACTTGGCCAATAACCCGTCCACACCGGAATGCGGTGCCCCCACCAGAGTTGGCGGCTGATGCACCAGTCGCGCGGGTTTTCATGCCACGCTTGGAAGTTGCGGGCGTAACGTTCCGGGATGAACCGCAGCGAACCTTCCCACGGGCGGTCGCGGTGCTCGTTGTCGTGGGTGGCGGTTTCGCGGGATCGCGCGCCGTACGCGCCGCCGCGCTGGGTGGGTTCCATGGCGCGGAGCGCTAAACCGACAAGTGAGTCGGCGGCGACTTGGGTGCCGGGGACGAGATCACTGGCGCGGTCGTCGTTAATCGCCTTGGTCGTGGCCACGTACCACTGGTCGCTCAAATACGGCTCAATGGGCACATGGCTGCGGTAGCTGTGGCCCACGCTGTGCCGATAGGGCTTGACCTCGGCCAGCAGTTTCTCCCTTCGGAACCACTCGACAATCGTCTCCCGCGCCTCGTAGCGATCCATGCCCAAAAGGTTGCGCAACTCATCAGCACCGGTGGCGAAATCCTCGGCGGGCCAGCCGTGATCCTTGCTGATGCTCGCGGTGGGTGAGAGTACGTTGATAACGGGCAGGCCGTGGCGCAGGCCGATGTCCCAGTCGTTGGGGTCGTGGGCGGGCGTGACCTTAAGGAAGCCGGTGGCGAATTGCGCCTTGCTGTCGGCCGGGTCTCCGCCGAACTCCACCGGCAGCACCACGTAGTCGTCCTCGATGATGGGGATTTCACGGTTGACGATGGGCAGCAGCACCTTGCGGCCCCGCAAAGCGGCGGCGCGGGGGTCGCGCGGGTTGATGGCCACGGCCGTGTCGCCCAGCATCGTTTCAGGCCGGGTCGTCGCCACGGTGACATACTTTTCGCCGTAAGCCTGGCTCTCACCCTCTGCCCTTTTCCCCGCATCCACCAGTGGATAGCGCAGGTAATAAAAGTGCCCGTCGATCTCCTCGTTTTCCACCTCGTCATCGGCCAGGGCCGTCTGCGTGGCGGGGTCCCAGTTGACCAGCCGCTTGCCACGGTAGATCAGGCCATCTTTGAAGAGGCGGAAAAACGCCTCACGCACGGCCTTGGCCCGCGGCCCGTCCATGGTGAACGCCTGCCGCTCCCAATCGCAGGAGCAGCCCATCGTTTTCAACTGGTTGGTGATGGTGGCTTCGTACTCGTCTTTCCAGGCCTGGATTTTGGCCACGAACTCATCGCGGGCAAAGTCGGTGCGGCGTTTGCCCTGCTCAGCCAGCACACGCTTTTCCACCACCGTCTGCGTGGCGATGCCGGCGTGATCCGTGCCCGGCATCCACATGGCGTTGTAACCCGCCATGCGACGCCAACGCACCAGAATGTCCTGCAAAGTGTTGTTCAGCGCGTGGCCCATGTGCAACGCGGCGGTCACGTTGGGCGGCGGAATCACCACGGCGTAAGGCGGCTTGCCCCGCTCCAAAGTCTCAGCCGGGTCGGCGTGAAAGGCGCGGGACTCGTTCCACTTGACAAGAATCGACGGCTCCACCTCGGCGGGAGCGTAACGGGCGGCAAGTTCACTGGGCATGACGGCTACTCTCAAAGCGGGAAAACGAAAGCAACCCATCATAACGTTGCCGCGAGGCGCCTCGTTTTCATTTGCCGCGCCTACCGGAGATGATCGTGATACTGATTCCCGTAGTCGTAGTAAGCCTGAAAGACGGTTTGGGCCTTGACGGCTTTGACGCTGCCGTCCACGTAACTGATGTTTTGCGTGCCCGTGGGAATGGTCACGCCGCTGACCACCTCATCGCCCCGACTGCCGTGGCGGAAGGCGAAGAATCCGAAGGTGATGGCATCGGGCACAATGTTCCATTGGTCGGTGCGAAAGCGAAGTCGGGTTTCCGAATGATCGAATGGCGAGAGATAAGCATCCGCGCCACGCTCCAGGTAGAACGCGCGTCCGGGCGGATGCGAGGAAGCCTTGTTCGATGGCGGGCCGCTATTTCCGGCGACGATGCCCAGCGGAATGAAGCAGGGCCAAGTTCGGTTGTAGCCGTAGGTGAAGTTGTTGCCCGTGCAAAGTTCGCCGATGTGCGGTGTGGAGATCGTCTCGGAGGGGCAAACCAGCACAGCCGGGAGCGTTCCCTTGTCGCCATCGCAACTGCTTCCCAAGTAGGCCAGGCGTTGGGAGGTCAGCGCTTCGGGCCAGTCCGTGAGGTTATCGCCCGAACCGGCCCATTTTGCGGCCCTGTAAACGTCACGATAGTCGCTGGCATAGAGCATCTGCGCCATGACGATCTGCCGCTGATGGTTCATGCAGAGGCCAGCGCGGGCCGCCTCACGAGCCGCCCCCAGCGCCGGCAACAACAGGGCAATCAACAGCGCGATGATGCTGATGACCACCAGCAGTTCGATGAGCGTAAAACCGTGTCGATTCTTCTGGGGCATCGGCCAAACCTATGCAAGGATGACACCAAAGAGTCCACGAGCCGCTTTGACCTGGTACGTTGAGCCGGGGAGTACCAAGGGTCAACCCGGCCTCTCCCTTACCCCAATACCAAACGCGATGAAACGCCGTTTAAGCGTCCCATCGCAAAGATCCAAGCGAATCACGCCCGTCGCCGCCGGGGAAGCAGCATCAGGCCACCCAAGCCCAGCAGCGCTAGCGAAGCCGGTTCGGGAACAAGGACAGCGGGGCCGAAGGCAAGGTCATGCAATGGCGTGTCTTCCGCGGCGGCGGTGGGGGTGCGGGAGATCACGATCCGGCCGATGCCGACGGTTTGATTGATCAGGCCGAAGTAGGCATCGGTGTAGTCCCCGCTGGCGACGGTGCCGGTGACGACTTGTGTGCTAATGAGGTTGTCGTTGGGGTCGAAGAAGGTGACCGTGGCGACGGAACCGAGACGGATGTTCGACAGGGTGAAGGCCGCCGCCTTGACGTACAAAGCGCTGCCGTCGAAGCTGTCCGCATTGGAGCCAGTGCCACCCACCAAGCCGTCATCACCGAAGTTGAACGATCCGAAGTCAATGGCCAGGGAGGCGAGATCGGCCAGGGCTTGATTAACAAACTTCTGCGACTGGCCTCCGGACGTCCCGACCGTTGTGAACTCGCCGGAGTTGGTGCGGTTCCCCGCGCCCTGAGTCAGGCGGATGTCTGGGCTGGTGGCGTCGGTGAAGACGATGAAGTTGTCAATCGAATCGCTCTTCTTCTGCGGCACGCTCGCGCCGCCGAGAAGCCCGTCTTTGTCGTCCTGCCGGAAGTCGTTGAAAACCCGTAACCCGGTGAATGCCTCAACCGTGGCCTCGGGGGTTGATCCGGGCGCGGCGACATCCACATCGATGCCGGG
>JBBRGB010000069.1:0-14589 GCA_038241095.1 Phycisphaerales bacterium | reverse complement strand
GCTTTTGTCGCAGAACGGCAACGCTCACCCCACGCGTTGGCTTGTTGAAATTACCGGATGTTTCGGGAGACACAAGCATTGCCGTAAGTCTTTCTTAAATAACCTTTTAAGGAAAGCTAGTCTGGCCGGTCAAGGTGCGCTGTAGTGATAGGGTGCGTTTGACCACCTCACGCGCCGAACCCAAGGCCGGCAGCAGCATGGAAATCAATAGGGCGATGATGGAAATGACCACCAAAAGCTCGATGAGGGTAAACCCGCGGGAGGTGTCTTGTCGTGATGTCATATTGACCTCATTCATTGGAAGAAAACGGGGGAAAAGCAATTGCAGTCGAGCCACTTCTTGCCAGCGGGTGTCCGCTTGCTCACGAGCGGGTCAATATTTGCCCCGGTTGAGTTTTTCGACCTTGGTGTAAAGTTCTTCGCCACTGGCTTGGGTGGCGGGACTGAAACTCACATTTTTCCAATTTTGGGCTTCGACGGGGTCGGGCATGAGCAGGCCGCCCGGCCGGATGTTATCGAAGCAGACACCGTCCACCGTCGTGCTCTTGCCCAAGTAGATGTCGATGCCGCGGGGCAGCGATTGGTACCAGGCGTAAATCCGGTTGAGGGCATCGATGCTGGCCTGGCTGTTGCGTTCATTGGGTTCGCGGACGCGGGGCGGCGTGCCGGGCGGTGGGCCGATGGTGGAATCGGCTTCGGGGGTGATTGGCGAGAATGTCAGCAGCGCCTTGGTGGGATCGGTGGTGTAGGATTTGATGCTCGAACCATCTTTGAGCAGTAGGCTCGGCACGCGGGCATAACCGGCCCATTCGGGTGGGGTGACATACCATCCGGGCATCTCCGGATCCTTTTTGCCGCCATTGTATTGGGCGTTGCTATTGTTCTTGAAGTTCAAGGCGAAGGTGGCCGACCGGGTGAGTGGTCGTTCGGGAAGTCCGCCTTGGATAGTCCCTTTGCCCGCCAAGTCGGGTATCTGCCACTCGTTGGCCCACACCCCAAAGTAAGCGCCGTCGAGCAGGACCAATACGCCGTTGTTGATCTCCGGCGAGGCATTGCGGCCGGGCTGGAGCATGCTGTTGCGGGAGACGATCACGGTGCAGTTGTCAATGCGGAACTCGTCGAGCACGATGACCTGGCCCATCACCTCCACCGAGACAGTGGCTGGATTTTTGACGAAAACGAAGTACTGCGACAGCATGTAACAGTGTTCGTTGGGCTTTGCCCAGAGGCTGGGGCCGGGATCGTAAACCGGCGTGTTGTCGTTGCGCAGGAAGGTGTGATTGTGGCCCAGGAACTGGGTGGCGCCTTGGGCGGACAGCATTCCGCCGCGCTTGATCCAGACGTTGCCGTGGATCAGTCGGCCTTGCCCATCGCCGCCGCCGATCAAGAGGGCATTGGCCTCGACGGTGATGTGGCGAAACACTTGGCGGACGGGGCAGTCGCGCATGTTCACTTCATAGGCCGAGGTCCAGGCGGGCAGCAGGATGTCGGTGTCCTCGTCCCAGAGCTTGGTGGCCGGCTTGCCTTCTTCGAGCCAGTTGGCCGGTTCGGTGACCACCAGTTCGTTGGGCCGGGGATTCTTCACGACGCCACGTTGGCCGGGGTGTGCCCAAGTCAGCAAGCGACCGGCGGGCCATTCCTGGGCCTTAAAGTATTCCTTGCCGTCCAAGTGGGGCCAGAAATCGCGATTGTCGTATTTGGGATCATGCGCCGAAGGGCCACCCTTGGCCACGGCGGGAACTTCCGTGGTCCAGATGGTCTCCGCGGCATTTTCCTTGGTCACGATCTCTTTGGACGCCGGTGCGGCGAAGGCAACCACGCTTGCCAGCAAGAACATCAACGAAAACGTCAAACGGCTCAATATCATGGTGACCACAGCGGCTAGAGAGATAAAACCTCTAAGCTTGAAAAATTAAACGCCCCCGGAATACCCCCGGAATACCCCCGGAATACCTCCGAAATACCTCCGAAATACCCACCGGAATGCCCGCGGAATGCCCCCGTCGTATCAAACGTCGCCCGAAGATCAGAAGCTACCCGTCTCTCCGAAGTCTCCCGCTGGTGCAGCGGCCGAAGCCGCGGCCATGATTTTGCCCATCACCGCCACCGAGGGCAGGTGCGCCAGCGGGTCGGCGATTTTCTTGACCGCCAGCCGCGCCACTTCCCGCCCCAGCCTGGTCAAGGGCAGTTCCATGATGCACAGGTCAATGCCAAACGGCGAGGTCCAGGGCAACCCGAAAGTCATCAGTGACAGGTCCAAGGGAACGGATAAACCCAACCCCGCGGCCGCCACGGCGAAGGTGCCGACGCTTTCACCCGCATAGCCCAGAACGGCCGTGGGACGGGGGTTGCTTTGCAACGTCGCCTTGGCCAAGGCCAAGGGTTGATCCGCCGCCTGCGTCAGGGTGTGCGGGCGAATGACCACCGGGGTCAATCCCACTTGGAGCATGGCTTTTTCGTAGCCCAGTTGCCGATCCAAGTTGCTGTAGTGGGCGTGAGGCAGTTTGTCATCGGCGATGTGCAAGTCGGCGTAGGCGATGCGGCGATGGCCCAATTGCAACAAGTGCTGCGTGGCCTTGATGCCCATCGCCAGATCATCGAGGTGGGCGGCGTCGGTGGGCCGCTTGACGTTGGTCCAGACCGCCGGCAAGTGGCGGTGTTCCACCAGTCGCGCCAAGCCCGGGGGAATCTTGAATTGGTAATTGAGGATGACGCCATCGGTCATCTTTTCGCTGACGATGCGTGGGTCGGGGCCTTGGTCGGTGAGTTTGTCATCGGGCACAGAGGTGACGATGAGGTTGAGTCCCCCAAGGGCCAATTCAGTTTGGATGCCCGCCAGGAGTTGTTGGGGCATGTAGCTGGTTTCGGCGTCGGTGCTGAGCACCAGGGCGACGGAACCGAAACTGCCCGTAAGCATGGCGCGGGCGGCGCTGTTGGGCCGGTAAGCCAAATGCCGGGCGGCTTTTTGCACCAGCTTGGCGCGGGCTTCCGTGATTCGATTGGCGCGGTAATCCCCGTTGAGCACCAAAGACGCGGTGCGGATGGACACCCCGGATGATTCGGCGACTTGTTTAAGGGTGGACATGAAGCGCCTCATGAAGGCAGTTGCAAAGGTTTACCCAAGTCGATATAACGTTTACTCTAGTGCCAGTGTAACGGGATTTTCCGGGTTGTCAATAGTTTTGTGAGGAAGATCGAAAAAATAATTTTCAAGGGTTTGGGCGGGCATCGGCATGGACGGACTTGCTGGAATCCCCCCAGAGGTGAGATGCTTTGTGACGCCGCAAAACCGGTATAGTGTTATTTTAACAATCCTTGAGAAAAACGAACAACATGAACACAACCACGCCATTGCTCAGTGACATACGGTCGGAATTGGTGGCCGCGGGCCTATCGCTGCCACCCCTCTACGATTCACAAACCTCGCCTTCCACAGGTCGGGTCTGGCATGTGGATCAAGCCCATGCCCAGGCATCCGACGACAACCCCGCCACAGCCGACAAGCCGCTGCGCAGCATCAACGCCGCGGCCCAGCAGGCGCAACCCGGCGACACGGTGCTGATCCACACCGGCATCTACCGCGAACGGGTTTCACCGGCGCGGGGTGGGGAAGCGGGCGCTCCCATCACCTACGCGGCCGCTCCCGGTGCGCGGGTTGCCGTTCGCGGCTCGGAAGTTTTTTCGCCGACTTGGAAACAGACGGCCAAGGATTCGCCGGTCTGGAGCGGGTCACTGGCCGGGGTGACGATGGGCAAAGCCGCTTACGCGGGCTATTGCGATCCCGATCTTTACGGCGACTTCAATCCCTTCCAATGGAACTTCAATCGTGAAGTGACCGCCCGGCCTCACGACAAGGTCGTCCAAGAGGTCGCCGCCAGGGAACCCGCGTTGCACAAAGCCGCGGCGGAAGCACAGACCGATGCCCAGAAGCGCCAAGCGCGGGAGAAGATGGAAAAATGGCGGGCCGAGTACGACAAGGTGGCCTCCGCAACCCGCCCGTGCCATCGCACCACCCTGAGCCAACTATTCATCGACGGCCTGCCCATGCGGGAAACGGAGTGGCTTGATGAACTCCACACCACGCCCGGCACGTGGATGGTCAACCCCCAAGGTGACGCCCTGCTGGTGCATCCGCCGGTGTCGAACAAGGCCTTGTCGAATCGCTTGGTGGAGATTTCGGTTCGTCACACGGTCTTTGCGCCGCTGAAGCGCGGGCTGGGTCACATCACGGTTCGCGGACTGGTGCTGGAACATGCCGCCAATCACTTCCCGACCTGGGGCAAGACCGCCTGGGCCCAAGCTGGGATGCTCAGCTGCCGCTCGGGGCATCATTGGGTGATCGAGGACAACATCATCCGCCACGCCAAGAGCGTCGGCATTGACTGCGGCAGCGAAGGCGGCGCGAGTGAGCACAAGGAGTTCCCCGGTTCGATGCCGTCCGCGACCCATCACGACGGCCTGCGCGACCTGGCCAAGGTCGTCGGCTACCACACCATCCGCCACAACCTCATCACCGACAACGGCCACTGCGGCCTCACCGGCATCGGCCACTACGGTACGCGGGTGCTGGGCAACGTCATTCAACGCAACAATTGCGACGGCTGGACCAGCCCGTGGTGGGAGTTCGCCGGCATCAAGTTCCACTTCTTCTACGACGGCCTGATCGAAGGCAACCTCATCCGCGACAACGAGGCCCACGGCATCTGGATCGACAACCAATGGCGTGGCTCGCGGATCACTCGCAACGTCATCGTCAACAACCTCTGGTCGGGCATCAACGTCGAGCTTGGCCGGGGACCGGTTTTGATCGATCACAACGTCATCGCCCTGACCCGCCGGGGCGACGGGGTCTATGGCCATGATTGCGCCGACATCACCGTGGCGCACAACCTGATCTACGGCAACGCCAACTGCGGCGCTTGGTTCGCCTATGCCACGCCCCGCGTAAAACCGCAGGACGGCTGCTGGGACATCAAGGTTCTCAACAACCTGATCCTGGGCAACCAAGGCGGCACGATCGGCCTGCCCATGCCTTGGCACTGCGCCGGCAACAACGTCAGCGATGGCAACCTGTTTATGGGTGGCGGTGACTACTTGGACGAAGGCTCCGGCTCACGGCCACCGCTGTTTATCCTCACCAACCAGACCCACATGGGTCAGATGCAGGAGTTCCACAGCTTCCCGGCCATGACCCCGGAACGCACACGGGAACTGCTGGCGCAAAATCTGGAAAAGGCGGGCGTGCCCAAGGATCAGTGGCCCAACTTGGCGACTTGGACGCCCCACGGCCTGGTGTCGTTTGACCTCTGGAAGGCGGCCATGGGATGCGATGCCAACTCGCGGGAGATGAGCGCCATACGGGAAGGCCTATCAACGACCCGCCTGGCGTTTCAGATGACCTTCGACCAAGCGTTGACCGAGGTGGCCTGCGTGCCGGTGGCTGGCGTGGAGAACGATTGGGATGGCAAACCCATGCCCGCCAAAGGCGCGTTGCCCGGGCCGTTCCAAAACTTGGCGGCGGGTTACAACCACCGCCTGCTGTGGCCGGTGAAATAAGTGCTTGTCGGATACGAGGGGCGTCAGCCCCGGTCGATGGCGCAAGTGCGATCGCATCCACAGGAACATTCGTCCGAGGGCTTGCGCCTTTGCGGCTCAAAGCAAGAAACGCCAGCGACGGTTGATCTACCGACCGATGCCGATGCCAGTGCCGGGCTTCACTTGGACGATCGTTAATTGGCGATCGGCCATTGAGCCGGGGAAGCCGCCGCGCCAAGGCTCGGCCGTGAACTGGCCCTTGGCATCCTCCCAGCGGAGGCTCTGCCAGGCGCAGTCACCCCGTTCGTAGTCGTATCCTTCACCGGCGTCATCGTAGAGTTCAAACGCGCCATCAGCGCCGGGGTACACGCGGATTTCCCAGGCGGCATCCCGTTGTTGACCAGTGTGTTCAATCATCGGCCCAAGCGGCAGGATCGCGCCAGCGGGCACGAAGATCGGCACTTGATTCAACGGCGCTTGGGCGTCGATCCATTGGCCACCCTTGTGCGGCGTTCCCGTCCAGAAGTCGTACCAGTCCCGACCTTGGGGCAGATACACAGGCCGCGATTGGGCAACGCCATGCAGCGGTGTCGAGTCGGGGCCATAGTGCATGGGATGCGTCACCGGGCAGACCATCAACGATGGACCAAACATGTACTGGTCGCGCAGGTCAAACACTTCAGGGTCGTTTGGAAAATCAAACGCCAACAACCGCATCATGATGTAGTCGCGGTGATGCACCCACCCGGCGAGGCTGTAGATGTACGGCAGCAATCGGTAACGCAAGTGGAGCATGTCAACCAAGGCGTCGTGGAACGGCTCGCCCGGCTCGCCGAAGTGCCAGACTTCGCGCGGGGTGTCCGTGCCGTGGGCGCGGAACATGGGCGAAAAAGCCCCGAACTGGAACCACCGGACAAACAACTCGCGGTAGCCCAGGTCATCGACCCCGGTTGAATACTGGCCGTGGCAGAACCACTTGTCCCCCCGTTTGACAAAGAACCCGCCGATGTCGTGGGTCCAATAGGGAGTGCCCGAAGCGCAGAAACTCAAACCCGCGGGAATCTGCTTGCGAAAGGTTTCCCATGTGGCGTCCACATCACCCGACCATGTGATGGTGCCGTAACGCTGCTGGCCGGGGAAACCCGAGCGCGTCAGGTTCACCATGCGGCGATCGGGCGTGACACTCCGCTGATGCTCGTACAACCCTTGCGAGTGCAGCAGTGAATAGGCGTTGATGAATTGGGGATCGAGGTATTTCTTGAACTCCTCGACATCGATGCGCATCTGTTCCCAAGGCTGCGGCTTGACCGTGCCTTTCCAATCGGCCTCGAAGGGTTCGGTGCAATCACACCACCAGCCGTCGATGCCGTATTGCCAGTACCCGTCGTGCGCCTGTTGCCAGTAAAGGTCGCGGGCCTTGGGGTCAAAGGCGTTGTAGGTTGAATCGTTGCCCAGCAGGAAGCCCTGCTGGCGCATGGCCGCGGTGTCCGGGCCGTCGCGCATGTTGGGCCAGATGGAAACCAGCAGCCGTGCGTTGAGTTGGTGGAGTTGGTCGGTCAGCTTTCGCGGTTCGGGAAAGCGTGTGGGGTCAAACTGCTTCTCGCCCCACATGCCATCGGGCCAGGTGCACCAATCTTGGATGATGATGTCCAAGGGCAGATGCCGGCGGCGATACTCGGCAACGATGTCGATCAACTCCTGCTGGGTCTTGTAGCGCTCCTTGGATTGTGCAAAGCCCCAAGCCCAACGCGGCAACATGCTGGCCTTGCCCGTCAATCGCCGCAGGCCCGCCTGAATCTCATCAAACCCCGGCCCGGCCACCACGTAGTAATCCAACTCGTCAGCCACATCCGTCCACAGGTACGAGCCATGACCGTCATCATGGAACGTCACCAAGCTCGTAGCGTCGAGCAACAGCCCCCAACCACGCGTCGAAATCAGCACCGGCATGGCGACTTTCATGTTCTGCTGATACAGAAACTGACTCGTGCCCCGCAGGTTGAGATACCCTTGGTCGTGCTGCCCCAAACCGTAGATGGCCTCATGGGGATCGAACTTGAAATTGAGCTTGGTGTGAAACGCCTGGCGATCCAAGTGATAGCGCACGGCAGTGGCTTTGGAACGCTGGCCATCGACACTGTGGACAGCTTGCGTTTCCTCGACGGTGCCCAGCATCACGTCCGTGGCTTCGTACTCCCGGCCATCGACGAACGCGTCCTGCAGCAAAGTCACACCCTCGGCGGTGGCGAAACGCAGCCTGCCACGGGGGTCGATCATCACCCGCATTTGCGCCGTGGACAATTCCCAGCCTTCATTGCCCTCGATCAACGACCATTCCGTTTTGACGGGCCGATTGACCACCATCATGCTGGGGCGGGCACTCCAAGCATCATTGGGCGTGGCGGTGACGCGAATGGTGCGATCGTCAAAAACCTGGAGTCGCAGACGCTCGCCGGGCCACTGGAAGGTGACGCTTTGGCTGGCCTCATCCTTGACGGGGCCGGTGGTGGAATCGGGGGTGACTGCGGGCGTGATTTCGGGGGTGCTTCCGGGGGGCATGGTAGGTACTCCAAAGGCCACAAGATGCAGGTTTGCGACGCGGCCGTCAAATCGCACCAGCGCGGGGCGTCACCGGGCTGCCGCGTTTCGCTTTAACGCTTACTCAAGGATATTATTGCATATTTCGGGGGCCAGTGGTATGGTGGAACCGCAACCTTAAACCAACACAAAGGGTTTTAACATGAACCACGCTCCGCTTGCCGTCCTGTTGCTGGCCTTCCTTTCGATCTGGAGCGGGTGCACTGCCTTGGCCGCCCCTGGGGACAAGCTGGCTTTCCCCAAGGATGCCGGTGTACTCAACATCCGCGACTTCGGTGCCAAGGGCGACGGCGTCAGCGATGACACCGAAGCCTTCAAGAAAGCCGTGGCCTTGGGCGACGACAAGGCACGCTTCCTTTTCATTCCCAACGGAACTTATCTGCTGACCGACACCATCGGCTGGTCACGCAGGCGGACGCTGATGGGTGAAAGCCGCCAAGGCGTCATCTTGAAACTCGCCGACAAAACGCCCGGCTACAGCGACCCCGCCAAGCCCAAGCCGCTGATCCATGCCGCCGTGCCGGGGTCCTACTACGGCACCGACAGTTGGGCCAACGCCGCCTTCGCCAACTACATCCAGAACCTCACCATCGACACCGGCAAGGGCAACCCCGGTGCCATCGCCATGATCTATACGACCCACAACTACGGCATGGTCGAGCATGTCACCCTGCGCAGCGGGGATCGCAGCGGCGCGGTCGGCTTGGACTTGCGGCAAACCGAGTTCGGCCCGGGCATGGTGCGCGACCTGCTGGTGGAAGGTTTCGACATCGGCATCGCCGCGCCTAGCAATGTGTCCAACGCGGTGTTCGACACCATCACCCTTCGCAACCAGAACAAGGTGGGCTTGGAGAACCAGTTGCCCGTTTCGATCCGCAAGCTCACGACCGAAAACGACAAGCCCGGTGTACCTGCGATTCGCCACGGCAAGGCGGGGCAGCTGGTGCTCGTCGAGGCCCGGCTCAATGGCGTCGGCGATGGGCCAGCCATCGAAGCCAAGGGCGGCTATTACCTTCGTGACGTGAAGACCACCGGCTATGCCGCCGCCTTGGAAGCCGACGGCAAACTCATCCAAGGGGCGAACATTGAGGAATACATCGGCGGGCAGGTGCATGTGCTGGGCGATGCTCCCAAAAAGAGTTTGGGCTTGCCGATGCAAGATCCGCCGGTGATTTTCAACGAGCCGATGCAACGCTGGCTGGTGGTGAGTCCCAGCGGCGGGGATGACACGGCCAAACTCCAACAGGCCTTGAACTCCGGCCGGGGCACCATCTTTATGACCAGCGGCAATTACAAGGTCCGCGCCACGCTGACGGTGCCAACCACGGTGCGACGCATCCTTTCGACCGCCGGGGCCAGCCTCAACGGTCCACGCGAAACCTTCGGCATCGGCGACCTGATGAAGCCCAGCCAGGAAGACATCGGCGGCGGCAAGCCCTTCTTCCGCATCGAAGGCAAGACCAAGGATTCCCTCACGTTCGAACGCATCGGCGTCGGGGCTTGGCCTTACCGCGTGCACATGATTCAGATCGCCAGCCCCCGCCCGGTCTATCTGCGCCACGGCGTGGGCGGCCACCCCGGTGGCGAGGTGCGCACGGCTGACGGTTCCCAAGGGGGTAGTCTGTTCCTTGACGAAACCGCTGCCGACCTGCGAATCACCGGCGACTACCACGTCTTTGCCTGGCAATACAACCCGGAGAACAACCCCTTCAATACGAAATCACCGACGATGAAGAACCGCACCTACATCGTTAACGACGGCGGCAGCGTCTGGATTCTGGGCTACAAAACTGAGTCCCCCGCCATTCACGCCATCACCCGCAACGGTGGCCGCACCGAAGTGCTCGGCGGCTTCTTCCGCGATCATTTCGGAGGCCAGGACTACGGCGGCGAAATCCCCTACTTCATCGTCGAAAACGGTTCCACCAGCGCCAACTACGTCCAATTCGCCTGGCAACATGGCAAGGCGCGGGCCTTGCAACTTCTCGACCGTGCCGGTGATCGTGAAGAGACCATCACCTTAAGCCCCGATACTTTCAGCGTCTCCCTGCTCCGTGCCGATGCCATCAAGTGAAAACCTGTGACGCGACAGCCGCAATGGTGGCAACCGTTTTGACGCTGTAAACTTACATCCGCTGACGTTGTAACTCGGAGACGCGAGTGCCGACGGTCACGTCGCTCTGCCATGTCCGCCCTCCTTTCGGATTGACGGATGACAATCAATTCGTCATCACGATCAGACATTTCACGAGCAGAATCAGACGAAAAACGCCCTCAAATGAGACATTCGAGTTAAAAAAAGGCAAATAAAAAACCAGCAAGTCATCGCTTTTAAGCGACTTGCGGCTTTGGATAAAATGGAGCCGAGGGGGATCGAACCCCTAACCTCCTAGATGCCATCCAGGCGCTCTCCCAATTGAGCTACGGCCCCGCGTCATCGACGTTGGCGAAACGTCATAAGCCGAGCATTATACGAAAGGACACAAGCGTCGGCAAATCGTTCCATGTGGGGGAAAACTTTGGGTCTGCCCATTTTCGGGGGGTGTCCGGGGGTGAATCCGAAAAAGGGGACATCCACAATTTCCACTTCATTGTCGTTCGAATCATCCCTGCGCCAAGGAAATTGTGGATGTCCCCTTTTTCTCCTTTGGCATCCGTGGGCTTGCGTTTCAGCCGGTGAAACCGGCTTTTTTGAGCAACTCCATGCCGACGCCCGCTTCCCCCGTCGCGTCCTGTGATTCAGTCTGCCTACGCAGCCAGTGGACGATGGTTTTGGCCACGATATCGGCTTCGAGGTTGACCCGCTCGCCGACTTTGGCGCTGCCCAGGGTGGTGATGTCCAGGGTGGTGGGGATCAGCGCCACCTCGAAATCCTCCTTGCCCAAGGCCGCGATGGTCAGGCTCACGCCGTCGATGGTGATCGAACCTTTGGGCACGACGTAGTCCATCAATTCGGTCGGCGGCTTGACCCGCACCCGCCACTCTTGGGGAGTGGAAGTGACCTCGGTGATGACGCCGACGCCATCGACGTGGCCTTGGACGAAGTGCCCGCCCATCGGGGTCGCGGCCGTGAGGGCGTGTTCAAGGTTTACCGCCCCACCTTGGACCCGCTCGCCCAGCGAAGTTTTTTCCAACGTCTCGGCGATGACATCGAAACAGAGCGTTTGGCCGTCGCTTTCCACCACGGTCAGGCAGACGCCGCTGACGGCCACGGAGTCACCCTTGGCGATGCGGTAAGCCCCGGTGTCCCAGTGTGAACGGTCGATGGTCAAGCGCAATCCGAAGGGGTTGCGAACCAGCGATTTGACCTGACCTTTGACGGCGACGATTCCTGTAAACATGGGCGAAGTATAACGGGCTGGCGCGAGACCGGGTTCACTCTGAGGGTTTGCAATCGGTGGTGATGCCGTATGCGCAAATCATCCATCAATGAGACGGGGTTGTCTATTGCCGTTTGACGATAAGATGTGGATAATTGGAACGGTTCCAACCTCAATGAAGGATGCCTGACATGACCCCCGCCACCACCACCGCCCCCGCCGCGCTGTCGCAAGAGCAGATCGAACATTACCACCGCCAAGGCTATCTGATTGTCAAGGGCATGTTCAGCCCCGCAGAGGTGGCGTCGATCAAGGCCAAGTTTGATCGCATCGGGCAGGCGGGCAAACCGATGCCCGGTCACTGGGAGCCGACCGCCGGCGAGGCCGATCCGTCCAAAGATGTGCTGGCGCGTTATCCCCGTGTGCTGCACCCGCACCGGTTTGATGACGAGAGCAAAGGCTGGATGCTGCATCCGGTCGTAGGGGCGGCCTTGGAAGCGCTGCTGGGCGAGGAACCCATCGCGGCCCAGAGCATGTTCTACTTCAAGCCACCTGGTGCCAAGGGCCAGGCCTTGCACCAGGACAACTTCTATCTTGAGGTCGCCCCCGGCACCTGCGTCGCCGCGTGGACGGCCATTGACCCGGCCCATCCCGACAACGGCGGCATGTACATCGTGCCCCGCACGCACACCCTGGAAATCCAGTGCCCCGAAGTGGCGGATGGCAACGAAAGTTTCACCAGCCAACTGGTCAACGCCCCCAAGGGTTTCAAGGCCGTTCCCGCCGCGATGGAGCCGGGCGACACGCTGTTTTTCAACGGCAGCGTGATCCACGGCTCCGGCCCCAACCGCAGCAAAACGCAGTGGCGGCGATCCTTCATCTGCCACTATATGCCCCGCTCTTCCAAGCAGATCAGCAAGTGGTACCACCCCCTCCACGACTTCACGGGCCAAGCGATTCCGTATCCCGAAAGCACAGGGGGCGGGCCGTGCGGCATGGAAGAGAAGCCCGGCTCCTACGACAAGGTGCATTGAACGTCGAAAAAATTGAAAAGAAATCCTTGTATTTGTCAACCGAGTGCGGTATATTGGGCATTGGAGTGGATAAAACAGGATTCTTGACCGGGGAGGAGTGTGCCGCTTGACTCATCGCTTTTTCTCCGTCGCCGTTTTGAGCCTTGCATCGTCCCTCGCCGGGGCCGGGGCGGTTGACGCGGCCACTGTCACTTACACGCTCAACATCGACGTGCCGGCCCAGACTTGGACCGTCACCGCCGCCGCCAGCCAAGGCGACAACGCAGGCTTGGCGCTGGTCAGCGTGCCCTTGGTCAATGTGGACTTCTCCGTGAATCTGGCGCTGCCCCAAGCCCGGCTCAACGCGCCTAATGTCGGCACCCAGGGCTTCTACTTCAACCGCGTGGCCGGCAGCGCCCCGGTCGGGGCCGCCCAAGACACCTTCGGCGGCGGCACCGACCAACTCGTCTATGGCTTTGGCCAATCGGCCGGCAGTCTGTCGGGCAACTTCGGCAACGTGTTTACCCAAAAAGACTACGACGCCCTCCTCCTGGTGGCGCAAGGCACCTTCACCGGCCCGCTGCTGCCCGCCTTCGACACCAATCAAGGTGCCGCCAACGTCTTTACCACCCCCGGCGGCACCGCCACCCAAGCCGCCACCCTCTCATTCCTGGTCAACTTCATCCCCGAACCCGCCTCCGTCGCCCTGCTGCTTTCCGGCGTGGCGATGCTGGCGATTCGTCGGCGATAAGTGTCAACCGGTCGCGGTGGGTACAATTCAGCAGGTTTCACGCGGCATGCCGGTTGCGGTGCCGGGTGCAATTTTCCCCAACCGAGCGACACCTCACCAAGATGGCCATGGATCAAATGTTGACGTTGTTTGCGATCCCCAAAGCTTTTGAAGGACACATCGGGGTGATTCAGCGCAACGCCTTGGAAAGTTGGGCACGCCTTGGGCCTTGGTGCCGGGTGGTGTTGATGGGACAGGAAGCGGGAGTGGAAACCGCGGCCAAGGATGCGGGAGCCGACTGGCGGGGCGACTTGGCCACCAATGAGTTTGGTACCCCGCTCTTGAGTGACGCTTTTGCCCAAGCCGCCCAAATGACGCAAAGCCCGTGGCTTTGCTACGTCAATTCGGACATCCTGTTGACCCGGCGATTCCATGACGCCTTGAAAGCGATCCAAGGTCACAAGGCCCTGCTCATCACCGAGCGGCACAACGTCGATGTCACCGCGCCGTTGGACTTCCATGATCCTCATTGGCAAGAGAAGATCGAAGCCCTGGCCCGCGATCAATCGGGGCCGATCAATCCCAGCGCCATCGACCTCTTTGCCTTTCCCCGCCAATCGCCCTTGACCAAACTGCCCCCTTTGCCGTGGGTCGGCCTCATTGGGACAACTGGTTGATTGCGCAAGCCCGACGCTCGGGTTGCAAGGTCGTCAATGCCCGCGACACTTTCCATCTCATTCATCAGAACCACGGCTACGGCCATGTGCCGCAATCGCGTGATCGGAAATGGGCCGGCCCCGAGGGGGACGCCAACGCGGAATTGGCACGGGGGCGGTACATGGACCTCAACGACGCCACGCATCGACTCGTGGACGGCAAGCTGATTCCCGTCTCCACATGTCAACGTTTGGACCGCTGGTTGGCACGCCAAGCCGCCCATCGCCCCCACCTCAAGAAGCCCATCAACGCCCTGCGAAACCTGACCCGACGGGAGCAACCGCCCGCTTGTTGTGATCGGAGCCGAGGTGCGTAAGCACCCGGTTGTCTTGTCGGAGCCGAGGTGCGTAAGCACCCGGTTGCCTTGTCGGAGCCGAGGTGCGTAAGCACCCGGACGAACGTGCACGAACGTCATTGCGCGCGGTGACATTCTTTCGCGTGCTTACGCCCGTCGGCTCCGATTGCCGCCACGCCACAAACCCGGCAGGTGGCGACAGAGGGTGGCAAGGTTACCCGGCGTGGGGCGGACGCAAAGCGCCTGCCAGGCGAAACCTAAAGCCGCGGCGGGATTTTTCGAGACGATGCCGCTGGCAATCTGACGCAGGCTCCAGCTTTCGAGCACGCAGGCGGTGCGGCGAACCTCGCGGTGTTGGGCCATGCTTCGCACATGGTGGGC
>JBBRGB010000068.1:0-14667 GCA_038241095.1 Phycisphaerales bacterium | reverse complement strand
GCAGGTGGCGGATCAGACCAACCCGCTGTCGATGCTCAAGCACGAGCGGACGCTTTCGGCGATGGGGCCTGGCGGTTTGCACCGCAAGCGTGCGGGGTTCGAGGTGCGTGACGTTCACATCAGCCACTACGGCCGCATTTGTCCGATTGAAACGCCTGAAGGGCCCAACATCGGCCTGATCGCGTCCCTGGGCATTTACAGCCAGATTGACGAATACGGTTTCTTGCAGACGCCGTACCGCGTGGTCAAGAACGGCAAGGTCGATCTGACCAAGGTGACGTACCTCCGCGCTGACGAGGAGATGAAGGTCACCATCGCCCCGACGGACGTGATTGACAAGGAAGGCAAGCTGGCCAAGGGGCTGGTCCTGGCCCGCGTCGATGGCGAGTTGCAGCAGGTTCCTTCGGACACGGTGCAGTACGTGGACACCAGCCCCAAGCAGGTGGTGGGTGTTTCGGCGGCGTTGATTCCGTTCCTTGAGCACGACGACGCCAACCGGGCGTTGATGGGTTCCAACATGCAGCGGCAGGGCGTGCCGCTGATCAAGACAGAAGTGCCCTGCGTGGCGACGGGCTTGGAGAAGGAAATCCCCAAGTATTCGGGCATGTTGATTCGCGCCAAGCGGCCGGGCACGGTGACGTATGTGGATGCGATGAAGATCATCGTGGACAACGCGGATGAATACGAGCTGCGCAAGTTCACGGGGTTGAATGAAAAGACGTGCCTCAATCAGAAACCCTTGGTGAAGCTGGGGCAGAAGGTCAAGAAGGATCAGATCATCGCCGACGGCGCGGCGACGGCGCAAGGCGAGCTGGCCTTGGGCAAGAACGTGCTGGTGGCGTTCAACACCTTCGACGGCTACAACTTTGAGGACGCCATCGTCATCAGCGAGCGGCTGGTGCGCGAGGACGTGTTCACCTCGATTCACATCGAGGAGTTCGACGTCGAAATCCGCGAGACCAAGCTGGGCAAGGAAGAGTTCACCCGCGACATTCCCAACGTCAGCGAGCGGCAGCTTGAGCGGCTCGATGAGAACGGCGTGATCCGCATCGGCGCTTACGTTCGGCCCAACGACATCCTGGTGGGCAAGGTCAGCCCCAAGAGCAAGAGCGAGCTTTCGCCGGAAGAAAAACTGTTGCACGCTATCTTCGGTCGCGCCGGCGAGGACGTGAAGAACGACTCGCTGGAAGTGCCCGCGGGAACGGAAGGCATCGTCATCGGTGCCAACCGGTTTAGCCGGCGCATGCACATGAGCGAGGATCAGAAGAAGCAGCTCAAGCGTGACATGCGGTTGTATGAGCAGACGATGGACAACAAGGCCGCGGAGTTGTTCCGCCAGATGGTCGAGCAGATCAACGAAGCGATCGGCACGGCGATGGTGGATCCCTCGACGCGGCAGAAGGTCGGCGCCAGCGACATCACGGAAGTGGTGTTGGAGCAGATCCGCGACTTCACGCCGGAGTGGATCAAGGGCAACAAGGCGGCTCGTGAAGCGGCGATGGTGGTGTACGGCCAGTTCTGGCCCCGCGTGACGGGCATCGAGAAGGAAAAGGGCCGGCGCTTGGCGCACATGAAGCGCGGCGATGAACTGCCCAGCGGCGTGCTGGAAATGGTGAAGGTTTACCTGGCGACCAAGCGGCCGCTCTCCGTCGGTGACAAGATGGCCGGTCGTCACGGCAACAAGGGCGTGATTGCCCGCGTGGTGCCGCTGGAGGACATGCCGTTCCTTTCGGATGGCACGCCGGTGGATGTGCTGTTGAACCCGCTGGGCGTTCCGAGTCGTATGAACGTGGGCCAGATTCTCGAGACGCACTTGGGCTGGGCCTGCGGCGTCTTGGGCTTCCAGGCCGTGACGCCGGTGTTCGACGGCGCTTCGGAAAAGGAAATCAAGGATGTGATTGAGGAGGCCAACAATTACGTGGACACCCGCGTCAAGGAATTGGCCGACAAGCATGAGCATCCGAATTCGCGTGAGATTCTGGTGAAGATGCCTGCGGGTGGCAAGGTGCAGTTGCACGATGGCCGCACGGGCGAGCCGTTCGATCAGCGCACGACGGTGGGGTACATGTACCTCCTGAAACTGCACCACTTGGTGGACGACAAGATTCACGCCCGCAGCACTGGCCCTTACAGCCTCATCACGCAGCAGCCCCTGGGCGGCAAGGCCCGCACCGGCGGACAGCGTTTTGGGGAAATGGAAGTCTGGGCCTTGGAGGCCTACGGCGCGGCTTACATCCTTCAGGAACTGCTGACGGTCAAGAGCGACGACGTGGAAGGCCGGACGAAGATTTACGAGAGCATGATCAAGGGCACGAATCGTTTGGAGGCGGGGATGCCCGTGGCCTTCGACGTGCTGTGCAACGAGATCAAGGGCCTGGGCCTCAACATCACGCTGGAGAAGTCGGTGTTGGAAGGCGGGTCGCTGCTGTAACCACCGGGAATGCGTGGCGTGTCGTGGAACGATCTGGCACAGGAAAACTTCGAGGCGGCTTCGTTGTTGCGGGAGCGAAAGCTCTGGCGTCCCTGTGTCAGCCGGGCCTACTACGCGGCCTATGCGGAAGTGACCGGCAGGCTCGTCGAACTGGGCCTCACCCCGCGGGAGCACATGGGTACCTGGAGCCACGACGCCATTCCCGACATGATTCGCTGGCACCTGATGAAGTCGAGTCGCGCCGCGGCGGAGAACATGGCCATCGGCATGACGCGACTTTACGCTTTGCGGGTGATCGCCGACTACGATCCCCTTTGGGCCGTGGGTGACCGGGAGTCATACACGGCGATGGGCTTGATGAACCAAGTGTTCAGGATGCGTTGAGCATGGAAATCACAACCCCGAATCCCGAACTGATGGTCAAAAGCGCCAGAAGCATTTTGGCGCGGACGAAAAATCCCCTGGCCGCTTCCTTGGGCATCTCCGACGAGTTTGTCCATGTGGGGCAATGGATTCACCTGCTGGTCTATCCGCTTGGCCCGGGGGTCAAAACGCTCGACGCCTTGAACCTGTTGGAGGATGTTGAAAAAAAGCTTCGCAAGGAGTTTGACTGGCCCAACATACTGATCGTGCCGGCCTCGCCGGAAACCAGTCCCGCCAGTCAAGATTGATAACGCATTCGTTCCCGACCGCTTGCCCCGAAACCAGCCGCAACTAACGCAATACGGACAACAACACCATGGCTGACCTTAGTCAATTCGACCGCATCAACGAATACACCGCCGTCAAGATCACCCTGGCGTCGCCCAACGACATCCGGTCGTGGTCCTTCGGCGAAGTCAAGAAGCCCGAGACGATCAACTACCGCACCTACCGCCCTGAGAAGGACGGCCTGTTCTGCGAACGCATCTTCGGGCCGGAGCGCGACTACGAATGCGCCTGCGGCAAGTACAAGGGCACCAAGTTCAAAGGCATCATCTGCGACCGCTGCGGGGTCAAGGTCACCCACTCCCGCGTTCGTCGCAAGCGCATGGGCCACATCAACCTGGCCGCGCCCATCGTCCACATCTGGTTCTTCAAGTCCTCCCCCAGCCGCCTGGGCAACCTCATGGGCATGAAGACCAGCGACTTGGAAAAAGTGGTCTATTTCCAGGACTACGTCGTGGTCGATCCCGGCGACACCGCGCTGAAGGAAAAGCAGGTGCTCACCGAAGACGAGTACCGCAAGGCCGTGGAACAGTACGGCTCGTCCTTCACCGCCATGATGGGCGCCGAGTCCATCAAGGAACTGCTCATCCGCTTGGACTTGAACAAGCTGGCCGAGGAACTGCGCACGGGCTTGAAAGAAACCCGCAGCAAGCAGAAGGTCAAGGAGCTTTCCAAGCGTTTGAAAATCGTCGAGCAGATCCGCCACTCGGAGAACAAGGCCGAGTGGATGGTCATGGACGTGGTGCCGGTGATTCCGCCCGACCTGCGGCCACTGGTGCTGCTGGAAAGCGGCAACTTCGCCACCAGCGATTTGAACGACCTCTACCGCCGCATCATCAACCGCAACAACCGTTTGAAGAAGCTGATGGACCTCAACGCTCCCGAGGTCATCATCCGCAACGAAAAGCGCATGTTGCAGCAGTCGGTGGATGCCCTGTTTGACAACGGCCGCTGCCGGCGTCCGGTGCTGGGTTCCAGCAACCGCCCGCTCAAGTCGCTGACCGACATGATCAAGGGCAAGCAAGGCCGCTTCCGCGAAAACCTGCTGGGCAAGCGCGTCGATTACTCGGCCCGCTCCGTCATCGTGGTAGGCCCGGAACTCAAACTCAACCAGTGCGGTTTGCCCAAGAAAATCGCCCTGGAACTCTTCCAGCCCTTCATCATCCGCAAGCTCAAGGAGCACGGGCTGGCCGACACCATCAAGAGCGCCAAGCGGATGCTCGAACGCCGCGAGGCCGAGGTCTGGGACATCCTCGAAGAGGTCATCTACCAGCACCCCGTGCTTCTCAACCGCGCTCCGACGCTCCACCGCATGGGCATCCAAGCCTTCGAGCCGGTGCTCGTCGAAGGCAACGCCATTCGCGTCCACCCGCTGGTTTGCACGGGCTTCAACGCCGACTTCGACGGTGACCAGATGGCTGTCCACCTGCCGCTCTCCGTCGAGGCCCAGGCCGAGGCCCATGTGTTGATGCTCTCGACGCACAACATCTTCAGCCCGTCCAACGGCAACCCCATCATCAGCCCCTCGCAGGACATCGTGCTGGGCGTGTACTACATCACCTCCATGCCCGTCGATGGCGAAATCGACCAGAAGAAACTCCGCCGCTTCAAGGACCCCACCGAGGCCCTCTTGGCCTACGACATGAAGAAGATCGGCGTGCTTGAGCCGATCCTCGTTCGCCTCGAAACGGACCGCTACCCCGATATCGTCAAGGAACAGAAGGGCACGCCCGAAGCGATGCCCGTCGGTGGCCGCATCGTTACCACGATGGGACGCTTGATCTTCAACGACATCCTCGGCCCCGGCATGCCCTACTACAACTGCGCCTTGGGCAAAAAAGGCGCGGCTCGCGTCATCGACGATACCTACGCCCGCCTTGGTCGCCCCGCCACCATCGACCTGCTCGACAAGCTCAAGGAAACCGGCTTCAAGCGTTCGACCTTGGCCGGCCTCTCCTTCGGCATCACCGACCTGCGCATCCCCGCCAAGAAGCAGGCCATTATCGACAGTACGCAGAAGCGCGTCGATCGTGTGGAAAAGGCGTTCCATGCCGGTGCCCTGACCGACCGCGAGCGTTACAACCAGTTGCTGGACTTGTGGACGCATTGCCGCGAAGAAGTCACCAAGGAACTGCTGCGCGAGTTGAAGAACGACCGCCGCGACGACCAAGGCAACGAAGTGCCCGTCGAAGGCAAGCAAGGCCTGCTCTACATGAACCCGGTGTGGCTCATGGCCGACTCCGGTGCTCGTGGCAACGTCAGCCAGATTCAACAGCTCGCCGGCATGCGTGGGCTGATGTCCAAGCCTTCGGGCGAGATCATCGAGACCCCCATCCGCGCCAACGCCCGCGAGGGCATGACCGTGCTGGAATACTTCTCCAGCACCCACGGCGCACGCAAGGGTTTGGCCGACACCGCGCTGAAAACCGCCGACTCCGGCTACCTCACCCGCAAGCTGGCGGACGTGGCGCAGAACGTGTTCATCGCCGGGATGGACTGCGGCACCAAGGGCGGCGTGACCAAACGCGCCACCTATAAGGGCGAGGAGATCGACGTGCCTCTGCGCGATTCGATCATCGGTCGCACCGCCCGCGAAACCATCCGCAACCCCATGAACGATGAACTCATCGTCTCGGAAAACCAAGTCATCACCGAGAAAGCCGCCTTGGCCATCGAGGCCTTGGGCATGGACGCGGTGATGGTGCGTTCCCCCCTGACCTGTGAAGCCGGTTCGGGCCTCTGTGCCCTGTGCTACGGCCTGGACCTTTCCACCGGACGCATCGTCGAAGACGGCTTGGCCGTCGGCATCATCGGGGCGCAGTCCATCGGCGAGCCGGGCACTCAGCTCACCATGCGAACGTTCCACACCGGCGGCATCGGTCAGCGCACGCTGGCGGAAACGCAGTACGCGGCGCTCAACGCTGGCACCATCGCCATCCGCGACGCCAACGAAGTCCCCGTCAAGGACGAGGACGGCAACGACGTGCTGGTGGCCCTGAAGCGCAACGGTGAAATCGCCGTGCTCGACGCCAAGGGCCGTGAGTTGGAAAAGTCCAAACTGCAATACGGTTCGTTCATCTACGTCAAGCCCGGCCAAGAGGTCAAGAAAGGCCAGATGGTGGTGAAGTGGGATCCGCACCGCACACCGATTCTCGCCGAGAAGTCGGGCAAGGTGAAGTTCCAGGACATCGTGGTGGGCATCACGGTTCGCCCCGAGAAGGAATCCGTCGCCGCTGGTCGCGGCAAGAAGGCTACCGGCGCTACCGCCGGCGAGTCGCTGGTGGTCATCGAACACAAGGGCGAGATGCACCCGCAGCTCATGCTCGTCGATGACGCCGGCAAGATTCTCGACTTCCACTACCTGCCGGCCAAGGCCCGCATCGAAGTCAAGGAAGGCGACATGATCGAGGCCGGGCACATGCTCGCCCGCCAGCCGCGTGAAGTGAAGTCCAGCTCCGACATCGTCGGTGGTCTGCCCCGCGTCACGGAAATCTTTGAGGCCCGCAAGCCTCACGATCCGGCCGTGCTGGCGGAAATCAGCGGCACCGTCGAACTCCGCTCCGACCGCCGCAAGGGCAAGATGACCATCATCGTCAAGACCGAAGGCGGCGTGGACGACGTGGAACATCACGTGCCCCAGGATCGCCACCTGCAAGTCCACACCGGCGACGAGGTCATCGCCGGCGACGCCCTGACCGATGGCCCGGTCATCCCCCACGACCTGCTGCGCATCAAGGGCGAGGAATCGCTCTACAACTACCTCATCGAAGAGGTGCAGGCCGTGTACCGTGCCCAGGGCGTGACCATCAACGACAAGCACATTGAGGTGATTGTCGGCCAGATGTTGCGCAAGATTCGCGTGGAAAACCCCGGCGACACGCCGATGCTGCCCAACGAGGTGGTGGACAAGTTCCGCTTCCGCGAGGCCAACAAGGCCATCGAGAAGGTGGCGCGGATCAAGGAGCCGGGCGACACGGGTCTGGAGCTTGGCAAGATTTATCCGCGTCAGGAAATCCGCGACGCCAACACCAAGGCCGAGGCCGACGGCAAGCAACCGGCCAAGGCCAGCAAGGCGCGTCCCGCTTCGGGCCGCACCCTCTTGCTGGGCATCACCAAGGCCAGTCTGCAAAGCGAATCGTTCCTCTCCGGTGCCAGCTTCCAAGAGACGACCAAGGTGCTCACCGAAGCGGCCCTGGCTGGCAAGCTGGATCACCTGGAAGGCTTGAAGGAAAACGTGCTCTTGGGTCACCTGATCCCGGCGGGCACGGGCTACAAGGCCTACGGCAGGATTCGCGTGGTGAAACTGGCCGAGCCGGTGGCGGCCGAGGAAGCCTCACGCGATGTCGAGATGGCCGACGCCGTGTCACGGGCCGAACGCTCCGGCGCTCAGCGCCGCGAGGATATCGGCACGACGGTGGGCGAGTCCCGCTTGGTCGCCGCCCTCTTGGGTCAGGAACAGGAAGAAATGCCCAAGGAATAAGGGCTTTTCATCGCGCTAAACCGCAAGCGTTCACGCGGGCGTGGGACATGTCCCACGCCCGCTTTTTTTTCGCTTGCGGTTTAGCGCAACCACGTTTGATTGAACGCTTGCGGTTTAGCGCAACCACCCGTCATACCGATGCGGCCGCGCGGGAAACTTGATGGCAAGGCCCTCCCACGTGGCCGCGATCTCACCGCCGTCCCCCGATGTGATGATGCCGATGGGCTTCACCGCAGCCTCCCCAATCACCGCCCCCGCCACCGCGTAACACGGCCCCAGCAAACGGAAATCCAACGCCCGCACATCCCCTTGATAAAACACCGCCTCGGCCTTCACCCCATCCTCGTCCTGCCTCACAGCCCACGTCACCGGCTGGCCATCAAACATCGCAGGCCCCAGCGCCAAGGTCACCACCGCATCACCCACCGACGCCCGCAATCGCGTCGCATCATGCTCCACCAACCGAACCTCCGGCCCGTGGAGTTGATAACTCACGCGCAGGTCGGCGGTGCGAAAAATGCCATCGGCCGGGGCGTCCAAGTGGGTGTGGTAGTCGCCCTTGTCAGTCAAGAGGGTGATGCCCGAAAGCACCCGCGGGCCACGCTGCTCGTTGCGGACGCCCGCCGAGGCGAAGTCCTTGCCATCGCGCAGAAATCGCAGTCGCAGCAAGGCCGGCTCGTTTTCCCGCGCGGTGCGCAGGTAGCCGAGGACAGGCCGGCGCTGCACCCAGAGGTTGTCGAAGTTGACGCTGCCCAAACTGGCGTGCGTTGATTGCCATGTGACGCCGGTCGTGGAGCGTGTGTCATCCGCTTGACGAATGAAGCGGCGGCGAATCTCGCGCGGTTCCGGCAGCGGGGCGGTGATGCCCGCGGCCAAGTGCGCCGGACAGGGCAGCGCGGGTGAAGCCAGTTGCGCTCCCGCATCCGAAGAAATCCCCGCCGCGACACGGGCCAGTAAATCAGCGCGTGTGCCGGGATTGAGAAAATCGTGATACGTCCTGCTATGCGGCCCGGCCCACTGACCCGTCGGAGCGTGATAGCTCTGGGCGATCATTTCCCACACGCCTTGGAGCAGTGCCGTCAGCGATTGCCGCGCCGCCTCGTCACGCAGAAACACCAGCAAACGCTCGACATCGTGAAGCACCACCATCGCGTAGGTGGGGCTGTTGTATTCGTTGAACCCACCCGTCCATCGCAGATGCTCAACGCAACGTTGCAGCCGTTGTTGTCCGTATGCCAGCAGGCGTGGCTCGTTGAGCAGTTGGCCCGCCGCGACGCAGACGCCGCCGCCCATCACCGCGATGTTGGTGTAGCCCGGTTGGACATTGCGACGAAAGATGGCCCAGCCCGCGTTGCCCAGCGCCACGCGCACGCGCCCCGCAAGTTCGTCATCGAGAGTCGAAGCGTGGAACGCCAGGATTTCCGCCAGCGACAGGCCGCAGAAGTCGGCCCAGTTCCAATCGGGCGGCCCCATCTTTTCCACGGGTTCTTCCATGAACCACGACCAGATGCCGAAGGTCGCCTCGGTGGGGTCGGTGACTTGCAACGTCAACACGCGATCGAGAATGTCCCGCCCGCGCTGTTGCCCGGCCGGGTCGTTATGACCCAAGAGCGTCACGGCGTACGCCAGCGATTCGCGGATGGGGTGGACATCGGTGTCGGCCGGGAGGCGGGTGTGATACCCGATGCCATAGGTGCGGCTCCACAGCAGGCGTTGTTCGGAATCGTAACGCGCATCCATCGCCGCGAGCTGCGCGGCCAGATGTTCTTGATTGGTTTTCATGGAGCGGGATTGTACGTCGATCCCGTTTAACCGCGAAGTGAAGCGGAGCGTTTACCAACGTCGAAAATGAGCGCAAAAAAAAGCCCCCGGCACTGCCATTCCTTTTCTTAGGGGGGCCACGCTTTCGCGTGCCCTGCGAAGGTTTGTTGAATGGGCCAGGGGGCTTCTTACTTGAATTATCGGCAGGCACCCGCCACAACATGAGCCACTTGAGATGAAATGGAAGAAAATTTTCGAGAAACCGGAAAATGTGGATGTCCCTTTAGGGTTTTTGCTGATGGGGGAAATAGAAATGATGGAAGGGAATGGCGCAAGGGTGCCGCTAAACCGCAAGCGTGACACTCACCCCCTCACCCCTCACCCCCTCACCTTGTCACCCCTTCACCCTATTCGCCTTGTCATTCCCCAAACATTCGCCTCATCGCGGCGGGAAGGCCGATAATGACTGCATCCTTCGCGGTGGCACGCCATCGCGGTATTCATTTGTCGCTCTTCGTAAACGCCCGTTTGAAAGACGTTTTCCCATGGCCAAGAAGTCCGCCGCCACCACCAAGTCAGCCTCCACCGCAACCGCCGCGGCCAAGCCCCGCACCTGGCCTTACATCCTTTGGGCGGTGCTGGCCGGAGCGTGGATTCTCGTGGCCTTGTCCTTGGCGAGTTACGACCCGGCCGATGCTCCGGGCTACGCGGTGACGCCGTTGAACCAGCAGCCCGCCAATTGGGCCGGCCACGTCGGCGCGGTCATCGCCCACCAGACCTACCTCATGATCGGCCCCGGCGCGTGGATTCTGCTGGCCGGGTGGCTGGCGTTCATGGTCGCCGCGGCCATTCGCCGACCCTTGAGCCAGCCCGTGCTGCGAACCGTCGGCATCATCCTTATGGGCCTGACCACCAGCGCCATCGTCGCCGTGGCCGCGGCCGGTTGGTCGCAGCGACCCGAAGGCGCCGGCGGCCTCGTTGCCATCTGGATGGCCGGCGAACTGGTGGGGCGGTTCAACGTCGTCGGCTCCATGCTCATCCTGGCCATCGTCTTCTGGATCGCGGCCGTGCTGGCCATGGACCAAGTCGTCATCGTCCTGTCCCGCCAGGTCGGCAAGCTCTGCGCCATGATCACCAAACTCCGCGTGCCCAAGCCGGTGCTGGCGGGCGGGGGATGGAATCTTCCTTGGCTGAGTCGTGGCAAGACCGACAACGTGCCCATCCGAGGCCGCAGCAAGCGCTTCGGCAACGATGAGGATGAAGTCGAAGGCGAACTCGACATTGAAGACCCGGACACAGAATCCAACCTTGCCAACGCCAGCGATGATGACGATGCCGAAGCGACGGCGGGGCGATCCACGAAAGCCAAGTCCGCGCAGGGCAACACCTCCGGGGGCGGGGGCGGGGGCGGCGACGATGATGAAGATGAAGCCGTGGCCCCGGATGCCCCCGGCGCGTACCTCGCTTCGCAGGACGACCGCTTCGACCCCGAAGCTCTGCGCGCCAAGATTCGCAAGCTGCCCATCAACATCGCCCCCAAGTCCAAAACCGCCCCGACCCCGCCCCGCGAACTCGACCTCTCCGGTTACCGCTTCCCCGGCATGGACCTGCTCATCGAACCCGAAGGCAACTTCACCAAGGAAATGGAAACCCTGGTGCGTGAGCAGGCGGTCAACCTCGAAGAAGCCTTGCAGCAGTACCGCATCGACGGCGAAGTCGTGGGCATCGACTCCGGCCCGGTCATCACGCTCTTTGAAGTGCGCCTAGCGCCGGGCACGAAAGTCTCGGCCCTCTCGGCCGTGTCAAGCGACTTGGCCCGCGCCCTTAAAGCGCAGAACATCCGCATCGTGCCCAACATGGCCGGCAAGGACACCGTGGGCATCGAGGTGCCCAACATCAAAAAGGAGCGCGTGCGCCTCAAGGAACTCATGAGCGCCAACCCCGAAGAACTGGCGAAAATGAAGCTGCCCATGTTCCTGGGCAAGGACGCTTCGGGCACGCCCCTGGTGCAAGACCTCGCCACCATGCCCCACATGCTCATCGCCGGCACCACCGGCAGCGGCAAGAGCGTGTGCATGAACTCCATCATCATCAGCTTCCTTTTCACTAAGCGGCCTGATGAACTCAAGCTGGTGCTGGTCGATCCCAAGATGGTGGAAATGAGCCTTTTCAAGGACATTCCGCACTTGATGTGCCCGGTGGTGACGGAGATGAGCAAGGCCGCGGCCATTCTGGAATGGGCCGTGGGCAAGATGGACGAGCGCTACGAACTCCTGGCCGAGGCGGGCGTGCGCGACATCGCTGGCTACAACAGCCTCACCTCCGATGAACTCAAGGAACGCTTCAACCCCGCCAACGAGGACGAAGAGGCGCAGATTCCCCGCAAGCTGCCCTACCTCGTTTTCGTCATCGACGAATTGGCCGACTTGATGATGACCAACAAGGAGGTCGAGGGCTTCATTGTGCGCATCGCGCAGAAGGCGCGGGCCGTGGGCATTCACCTGATTCTCGCCACGCAGCGTCCGCAGGCCAACGTGGTGACGGGGCTTATCAAGAGCAACATGCCTTGCCGCGTGGCCTTCAAGGTCGCCAGCGGCATGGACAGCCGCATCGTGTTGGATCAGAAGGGCGCGGAACTGCTGCTGGGGCAGGGTGACATGCTCTTCCTTTCGCCACGGTCGAGCAAGCTGATACGTGCACAGGGAACGCTGGTGGACGATGGCGAGATTCGCCAGAGTGTGCGCTTCTTAAAGAGCGTGGCCGAGCAGGTTTTCGAGCCGCAGTTGGTGCAGATCAAGGGCGCCAACGCCGGCGACGTGGACGAAGAAGCCGCCAAGGACCCGCTGTTCGCCGACGCGGTGCGCATCGTCATCGAGACCAAGCGTGGCAGCGTTTCGTTGCTGCAACGGCGCTTGACGATCGGCTACTCGCGTGCGTCACGCCTGATTGAAGCGATGGCGTCGGCGGGCATTCTCGGCGACCACAAAAACGCGCAGGCCCGTGAGGTGGCGATCACCATTGAGGAGTGGGAAGCAATGCAGGCGCAGATGGCCGCCGACGCCGCCGCCGCGGAAGGCCAGGATGGCGACTCCGCCGACTCAGAGGCTGGCGATGCGGATGGCGACGACGACGCCGTGCCCGATGAGATCGACAACGAATATCGGCAATGACCCTTCCGCGGAAAAGCCTCGGCGGGATGCCGTGTGGCACCCAATCCATCTGCTGCGTCTTACGGTTGCGCGGGCGCTTCGTGGGTCACTTCAGCGTTGGCTTCCGGGGCTTCCGGGGCCTCAGGCGTTTTGATGCGGTTGATGGCGGCGAGGTAGGCCCGCACGGCTGCTTCGATGACATCGGTGGACAGGCCCCGACCGCGCACGGTCTTGCCGTTGTGACGCACGCGCACGTTGACCTCGCCTTGGGCGTCCTTGCCGCCGGTGACCGCCCGCGTGGCGTATTCTTCGAGTTCGACGCTCACGCCGGTGATGCGTTGAATGGCCGAGTAGCAGGCGTCGATGGGGCCGTCGCCGGTGGCGGCGTCGAGTTGCTCGGTGCCCGAAGTGTCGCGCAGCACCACCGTTGCCGTGGCGATGACGCCCGTGCCGCTGCTGACTTGGAAGCGCACCAGTTCCCACAGCCGCCGCTCCGTTTGCAGCAGTTGCTCCAGGATGGCCTCGATGTCCTCGTCGTACACGTCCTTCTTTTTGTCCGCCAGCGCCTTGAACTCCTCGAAGGCTTTTTCCAGCGCCACATCATCCATCGCGAAGCCCAGGTCAGTGACGCGCTCCTTGAAGGCGTGGCGGCCGGAGTGCTTGCCCAGCACCAGTTTGCTTTCGGGAATGCCCACATCGCGCGGGTCCATGATTTCGTAGGTGCGGGCATGTTTGAGCATGCCGTCCTGATGGATGCCCGACTCGTGGGCAAAGGCGTTTTCGCCCACGATGGCCTTGTTGCGCTGGACTTGCAGGCCGGTGAAGGCGCTGACCATGCGGGAGAGTGAGTAGATTTTCTTGGACTTGATGCTAGTGGAAAAGCGGCTGAAGTAGTCGGCGCGGGTTCGCAGCGCCATGACGATTTCTTCCAGCGCCGCGTTGCCGGCCCGCTCGCCGATGCCGTTGATGGTGCACTCAACTTGCCGCGCCCCGTTTTCGATTGCCGCCAGCGAGTTGGCCACCGCCAGGCCCAAGTCGTTGTGGCAGTGGGCAGAGAGAATGATGCCGCGTTGGTCGATGACGGGCAGTTGTTGCCGCAGGTGGGCGAAGATGTGGCCGTACTCCGCGGGCATGGCGTAACCCACGGTGTCGGGAACGTTGACCGTGGTGGCACCGGCCTCGATGACCGCGCCGGTGATGTCCACCAGATAATTCAGCTCCGTGCGCGAGCCGTCTTCGGGAGAGAACTCGACATCATCGGTGTAGGCGCGGGCTTGGCCGACGGACTCGACGCTGATGCGGACGATCTCCTCAAAGGCCTTGCGCAGTTTGTACTCGCGGTGGATGCGGCTGGTGGCGCAGAAGACGTGAATGCGGGGATGGATCGCGTCCTTGACCGCCAGGCCCGCGCGCTCGATATCACGCGGCACGCAGCGTGACAGCCCGGCCACCGTGGCGCGGGTCATCTCCCCGGCAATGGCGCGCACGGCCTCGAAATCGCCTGTGCTGGTGATGGGGAAGCCGGCTTCGATGATGTCCACGCCCATCGCTTCGAGTTGGCGGGCGATCTCCATTTTTTCGGTATGCGACAGCGTCCCGCCGGGCGATTGCTCACCATCGCGCAGGGTGGTGTCGAAGATGCGGATGGGGATTTGCGAGGCTACAGGGGCAATGTGGTTGGTTTGATCGGTGGTGGTCATGGTGAGTGCCTTGTGTCGCGCGCGGGCATGAATGCCGGTCGCGTCGATGGTGAGTGTTTCATTGTGACAAAAAAGAACCCTGTCTGGAGTTGGCGTCCGGACAGGGCGTGATCGCTCGAAGGATGGTGTGGAGCGAAGGCCTATTCCGGACGCAGCGATAGAACGAGCCGCAAGGCCCGTTGGTCGCTGGTGGGAAGTAGGTTCATCGCGTTCATGCCTTTACTCTATCGGTCGAAGCGTGGGGCGTCAAGAATCAGAAAAAGGGGACATCCATGCTCTGTAGAAAACCTGCCTTTTTTCTCTTCACCCCGGAGGGGTGGCGGGTTGTAGCCACGGGTGGAGCGGAGCGTAACCCGTGGTTATGGTGGTTAAAAAGTGTCCGCCCCGGAGGGGCGGTGGAATCCCCGGTTACCCTTATTCCTTCGCCCCTGCCGGGGC
>JBBRGB010000067.1:0-14848 GCA_038241095.1 Phycisphaerales bacterium | reverse complement strand
TCCGCCACCGCGTCCACGGCGTTGGGGATGGTGTCCCAGTTGGCCCCATCATCCCAGTTGTAGGTTCCTCCAGCCGTCTGCGTCCAAGTTGACCCTTGGGCCAGCGCCGCGGCGAGAAGGGTGGCGGTGGTGAAGGATAGGGAGCGAGTCAATGCGTTCATGAGCGACCTCCGATTTAGGGCGAAAAGTTCAGCCGCGGGCGATGCCCTATCGTCGCACGCGGCGTTGGCCGACCTCGACACGAGGCCGACCGATGAGTGGGAAGCGTCTTGCGAAATTTGACAGGTCAGAACCAAATATTTATTTGAATTTTTGGTTGGCCGGCAACTCTCAAGCCCGCTTCCCGCCACGTCGATGAACCTCACAGGTCTGTTGCAAGTCCGTTGAGCTATATCATGGCCCCAGGTCGCATCTTCCATTCCGTGATCGTTCGCTTGGTCGGCTGCCTGGTGCTGGGCGGGGTGGTCATTTCCATCGGGCTGGCGGTGCTGGAATGGCAGCGATCCACCACCACCCTGCGGATGGAAGTGGCCCAAGACTTGGCCATCGCCACGCGGAACCTGCAAGGCCTGCTTCAAGGGCTGGGCTGGCGACACGACCAGCAGGACATGAGGCGGGCCATGATGCTCTATGCCGCAGACCCGCGCATTGAGGGCATTCGCCTGACGCAAGGCGACGGCCCGGAATTGGTCGTCGGCGATTGGCACGCCGAGAGGTTGGATCATGCCAGCCCGTGGCAGTTCCCCGAACACGGCGTGGCTTTGGGCAACGAAGTGGCCCTCGACGGTCTAACCCACCACACAGCTCCCATGCTTCTGGATGGGCAACCCGCCCAACTCGAGTTCCTTATCAACGGCGCACAGGCCGTTCGGCAACTGCAATATCAGACCGTCACCAGCATGTCCATGCAATGGTTGCTGCTGGCGGTGATGACACTCTTTGGTCTGCTGCTGGTGCGACGGTGGATCACGGCCCCGTTGTACTGGATCACCACCCTGGCCTCCAGCGGCGCGGGGGCGGAGCCGTTTTACGACATAGCGCAACAGCACCGCGGCGAGTTCGGACAGCTTGCCCAGTCCATCGGGGGGATGCTTACCCGCATCAGCGCCACCACGCAACGCCTTCATCAACGTGAACAGGCTTTTGCCGACCTCTATCAGTTCGCACCGGCGGCGATGATCAGTCTCGACCCCGCGGGCCGCATCGCCGAGGCCAACCATCGCGCCGCGGCTCTGTTGGGCACCGACACCGAAGCCACGCTTATCGGACTTAACGCCCTGGATTATGTCCGCCCCGAAGACCGCTCACTCCTGCGGCAAACCATCGACCGACTCGACATCGACAGCGCCACCCGCTGCGAACTGCGCTGGAACGTGGACGGCGGAAGCATCGACACCATTGTCGAATGCACGGGCGTACGCGATGAGGAAGGCTCATTGCGGCAGGTACGCATTTCCCTGCAAGATGTCACCGCTTGGAAGCAACTCCAACGTCAACTTTCGCAACAGAGCCGACTGCTGCACTTGGTCATCGACCACATGAGCGACGGCGTGCTGCTGGTGGATCAACACAACCGCGTGGCGGCGATCAATCAGAAGCTCGCGGCCATGGTCAATCACAAGCCGGAGGACCTGACGGGTCGGCCGTATGAATGGGAGGCTTTTTGGCGTGAGCTTGGCCCCCGCGATCCCGAAGGGTTTGCCGTGCGACTCCAGCAGATTCAGAGCGACAACCAGCGTGCCGCCCAGGAACGTTTCGAGACGCATCACGGTCTGTTGCAACTCGAAAGCACCGCGGTGCATGATGACCAGCAGCGGCTCATCGGGCGGCTGTGGGTGGTGCGGGAAATGTCGGCACAAGAACAGCATCGCCGACTGTTGGAACAGCAGACACGGCAACTGCTGGCGTTGCGGCGCATGGGCATGAGCTTGAATGACGTGAGCGATCTGGATGATCTACTGGTGCGGGCTGCGGCGGGGCTGTACGACGTGTTTGCTCTTGAGGCCGTGGGCTTGGCGGTGCGTCGTGCGCATCGCGGGGGCCGCAGTCAGCAGACGCTGCACCTTGGTCCGACCTGCACGGTGCTGTCGGCTGGAAAGGCCTTACTGGGCGCGGTGGAACAGAGCCTCATGCCCCAAGTGCTCACCGGCCAGGATGTGATGTTCTGGCCCGATCCGCCCGACTCGCTGGCGTGGTCGCGTGACTTCCGCAATGCCGGGCTGACTTGCGTGGCGGCCATTCCTCTGCGGGGCAGCGCCGATGCTCAAGGTGTCGTCTGGATCGCCCGTCGCGGTGGCCAGCGGGTCGAAACGCACCACATTCACTTGCTCGAAGCCCTGGCACCGGTGATCGCCGCGCGGGTGGAAATTGCTTTGCAACGTGAACGGATGCAGGTGTTGCAGACGGCCGACCCGGTGACGGATCTGCCCTTGGCGCAGCAGTTCAACGGGGTGTTGAGCCGCATGGCCAACCGGCCCGGCCAACCTTGGACGGTGCTGATTCTCCGAGTGGATCGCTTCCGCGAATTGAGCGGCATGGTTGAACACGAAGTCGGCGACAATCTGCTGCGTCGCGTGGCGCACGACCTGCAACGCAGTTTGCGAAAGAATTGTCTGGTGGCGCGACTCGGCGGAGCGAAGTTCGCCGTACTCTCGCCCGACACCCCGGCCCAAGGAGCCCACGCCTTGGCGCAACGACTCAGCGATGTGCTGCGGCAACAGAACGTGACATTGCCCGACGGCAACGCTTGGCCCGTCAACGCCAATGTCAGTGCCGCCAGTTACCCCGAAGATGGTCAACAGCCGCAGGACATTTTGACCGTGGCCATGAGACGGTTGGAAATCGCCAAGGCCAGTGGTGGCGAGAACATTGTCACCGACGGCCAATCGCCGCAACGCCTGGCGGGGTGAGATCAGTCTTGAGTCTTGAGTCTTGAGTCTTGAGTCTTGAGTCTTGAGTCTTGAGTCTTGAGTCTTGAGATTTTACGTATGGCGACTGCCCGCTTGTTACGCATGGGCCATTGAATCACAGATCCGCCGAGCCGCGGCTTTCGTTTTCTTCGCGCGTCGCCGGCAGGTGCAGACCGCACTCCTGCTTGAGGCCCTTGAATCGCCCGGCCCGCTCGTCCTCGCCGGCGGTGATGGGGCGGGTCGAGTGCCAATCGCCAATCGAAGCATAGCCCTGATCCCGCAGCGGGTGATACGGCAAATCGTGGGACTTGAGATACTCGTGAACTTCCTTGCCCGACCAGCGGAGGATGGGGTGAGCCTTGTAAATGTCACCTTGTTTTTCGATCGTGCGGAGCTTAGCGCGGTGATCGGTTTGTCCCTGTCGCAACCCGGCCAGCCACGCGGTGGCACCCAGTTCACGCAAGGCGCGTTGCATGGGTTCGACCTTGCGCAGGGTGTCGTACTCGATCAGGGCTTCGCGGGTTTCGAGTTCCCAGAGCTTGCCGCGCAGGGCCTCCATGCGGGCCGGGGAAACGTCGGCCTGATAAACCTTGAGATTGAGTTTGAGCCGTTGGGTCAGGTCATCTGCGAAGCGATAGGTTTCGGGATGCAGGTAACCGGTGTCGATGAAGATCACGGGGATGTCGGGCAGTACTTGGGTGACCAAGTGGAGCATGACCGCGGCTTGGACGCCGAAACTGGAGGTCAGCACCAAGCCTCGCTCAAACCGCTGGCCGGCCCAAGCGACGATGTCGGCGGCGCTGACGTCGTCGAGTTGACGGTTGACCGTCTCCAGATCAAGACCGGTGGCCGATTCGGCCGCTGACCCGAGTGGTGAGCCGGCGGACAATCCCGCTGATCCGGTGGTTGATCCGAGGGTTGAGCCGGTTGAAACTCCGGGGGCTGGGGCGATGCTGCTGTTCACGACGAAGACTCTCCGATTCCCCGGCCACGCGAGGGCGTTCGGCCATCAACAGGCCGAGCCGCGTATTGTAGGACAAAGAAGAAGGATTCCAAGCCCACGGTGACAAGCCCGCAGTGAAAGGAATAAGGATTCCCAAGCCCACGGATGAAACGCGGCCCTGAGCGTTTCTTCCGTGGGATGCGTCAACGGGTCGTGCCCGAAGTCTCAATTCTCCAGTCCCCATCCTTGAAATCTGTTGAGTTATACATAACAGGCATTATCGGACTATGGATTGTTGGTGCCAACCAGTCTGCCATTCCATTGCCAAACACCATCTGCGTTCATCCGCGTCCATCTGCGGTTTCATCCGATGCCCGAACTGTTGTCCCTAACCGCCATTTTGTTCGTTTGCCTCATCGCGGTAAGCTTCGGGCATGAAAATCACCCGCTTGCTCGATGCCCCCATCATTCGGCCCGACATGGATGGCCACATGGGTTCCAACATCAACGGCCCATCGCTCATCCGCACGCCCGACTGGCTGCCGGGACGCTTGGGCAGGTATTACCTTTACTTTGGGCATCATCAGGGCAAATACATTCGGCTGGCGTACGCCGATGACTTGGCCGGGCCTTGGCGGACGCACGAGCCGGGCACGCTGCAATTGGCCCAAACGCCGTTTCCCCAACACATCGCCTCGCCGGATGTGCATGTCGATGAGGCCAATCGCCGCCTCGTCATGTTCTTTCACGGCTGCTGTCGCGGCAATCGCCCGATTCCTTGGAACCAATACACCTGCGTGGCGTTTTCCGGCGACGGGCTGGCGTTCGAGAGCCGCGACGAGCCGCTGTGCCAGTCGTATCTGCGCATGTTCATTTGGCGCGGTCGCCATTACGGCCTCGCCATGCCGGGCCAGCTTTATCGCAGTTTCGACGGCCTGACTGCCTTTGAACCCGGTCCCATGCTCATCGGAAAACAAGCCCGGCACTTCGCCGTCAAAGTCATCGGCGACACGCTGCACCTGTTCTATTCCATCAAGGGCGATTGCCCCGAGCACATCGTTTGCGCCAGTGTGCCCATGAGCGATGACGATTGGAACAACTGGCGGGCCTCGAAACCGGAATCCGTGCTCCAGCCGGAACGCGACTGGGAAGGCGTCAACGCGCCGCATGTGCCTTCGGTCATGGGTGCCATTCACCAGCCTGCCTATCAGTTGCGCGACCCGGCGATTTTTGACGACCAAGATGGACAGACGTATCTGATCTACAGTGTGGCGGGCGAAAGCGGCTTGGGCATTGCGCGGGTCGATTTGCCGGGTTGACCCCCCCGCCAGTGGTAAAATATTGTGAAGACATGCGGAATCTCATCTATTTTCTCTGCGGGTTGGCGCTGGTGGTGTTGATATTCTTCACCTTGCCGCCCGCGTTGCGGCTACTAGATGCCTCCATCACCCCGGCTCAACTTCATCAACTCACCCTGTCGGCAAGACTGGCTGAGGGAGAACGGCAGGCGACGCAAACCCAACGTCTGGCGGAACTCCAAGGCAAACTCGATCAACTGGCCAAAATCGAATCCTCCGAAGTGACGGCCATTCTTGACATGCTGTCCCGCGTGCCTGGAACCCCCGGAACCCCCGGTGCCACGTCCGCACCCAACCGAGCCTTTGAACCCGTGGCCTCCGCCGAGGGTGATTTCGACCCCGACACCGCTTCGCTTTACGACATCGTGCGCCGCAAGGACGATGACGGCAAGCTCGTTTTCGTTTTCACCTACGTCGATGCGGGTGGCCGCACGCTGCAACATGAACAGACCCCAGAGGAAATGAGCCGGGACGATATGATTGCCTGGCAGATTTTCGAAATGTCGCGCAAGAATCAGAACCTCAGACTCCTGGTGGATTCCGTGCGGCGGATGGCCGATGAGGGTGGCGAATGACGCCGCGGTGATTGTGGGCCATCGGGGGCGTTGACCGCCGGGCCAGCCCGCCCTATCATCACTTTATCCGGATTAAAGGATGATTCGCCATGCACGTCAGGGACATCTTCGCCCGGCACCACCCCACCTTGTCTTTCGAGTTCTTTCCCCCCAAGACGCCCGCCTCGGCCGAGGCGTTGTTTACCAACATTGCGCAGCTTGAGGGGTTGAAACCTTCGTTTGTCTCGGTGACTTACGGGGCCGGGGGTTCGACGCGGGAAATGACGCATGACCTCGTGGTGCGGATCAAGGATCAGACCTCGCTGGACCCGGTGCCACACCTGACCTGCGTGTGTCATTCGCATGATGAGGTCAGCGGCATCTTGCGCCGTTATGCCGCGGCGGGCGTGAGCAACATCCTGGCCTTGGGCGGTGACGCTCCCAAGGGCTTGGCGGGTTATGAGAAGAGCCGGGATGCCTTTCAACATGCTGCGGATTTGGTGCGACACATCGTGGCCTTCAACCAAGCCGGCGGTCATCCCGACAAACGCGGCTTCGGCATCGGCGTGGCGGGTTTTCCCGAGGGTCACCCCGCCACCCCCAATCGCTTAGTCGAGATGGATCATCTCAAGGCCAAGGTCGAGGCCGGGGCCGATTACATCTGCACGCAGTTGTTTTTTGACAACCGCGATTTTCTGGACTTCCGTGAGCGCTGCGAGTTGGCGGGCATCCGCGTGCCGATCATCGCCGGTGTGATGCCCATCGCCACGTTGAGCGGCATGAAGCGCATGGCCGACTTGGCGGCGGGTGCGCGTTTCCCGGCCCCCCTGCTTCGCGCCATCGCCCGCTGCGGGGATGACGCCCAAGCGGTGCAGCGTGTGGGCCTGCACTGGGCCACCGAGCAGTGCCGCGATTTGTTGGAGCATAAGGTCGCCGGCATCCACTTCTACACCTTAAACCAGAGCGACGCCACGCGACAGATTTATCACAACCTCGGCGTGCGTGACAGCCAGGCCCTACGCGACACGGGGCATCATATTTGAAGGTCGTGGCCGCAGCGATGGCTGACGCCTCCCGTCAACTGCAAACGTGGTAAACTGCTTTATCGCTCCGCGTTCGGAACCCGTCAAGCGCAAGTCGGCTGCGTGGCGGGCACACTAAAAACCGCCGATGACATGCTGTTTTGCCCCGCCTTCGATGTCCCGCGACATCGCCATGACCACGCGCCTTCGCTGGCATGAAAACGGCGGCCACACGGAGCGATTATGTCCGGTTCCATTACGTTGCCCCAAGTTGTCTTGGACCTCGAAGAAGAAGACCGCAAGGCTTTTGAAGCCCTCAAGCCCCCGGCCAGTATGGTCGTCCGCTACGGCTACATGAAGTTCGTGGCGGAACTGCCTTACGACGGCAAGGATAAAGTCGGCTGTGGCAGCAAACTCGTCATCCGCACCGACCGCGGAGCCGAGTTGGCCGAGATGCTCACCACCACCTGCGGCAACAGCGGCTGCGGCAAGAGCGTCTCACGCCAGGAAATGCTCGATTACATCGAAAACTCAGGCGGGAAGAATTACCCCTTCACCACCAACGGACGCATCCTGCACCCCGCCAGCGTCGATGACCTGCTCCACCAGCAGAAGCTCGATGGCCGCAAACGCGAGATGCTCAACTTCGCCAAGGATGTGGTGGCCGAGTTGAACTTGGCGATGAAACTGGTGGACGTCGAACCACTCTTGGGCGGTGAGCGCATCATCTTCCACTACACCAGCCAAGACTGGGTCGATTTCCGCGAGTTGGTCAAACGCTTGGCCAGCCAGTATCACACCCGTATCGATATGCACCAGGTTTCAGAGCGGGATGAGGCCCGCATCGTGGCGGATTACGAAAAGTGCGGCCAGCATTGCTGCTGCAAGCAGTTTCTCAAGGTGCTCAAGAATGTGTCGATGCGCATGGCCAAGGTGCAGAAGGCCACCATGGACCCGTCGAAAATCTCCGGCCGGTGTGGCCGGCTGATGTGCTGCCTGCGCTACGAGGACGAAACCTACGACAGCTTGAAGAAGAATCTGCCCTTCAAGCAGACGCGGATGATGACGCCTGAGGATGGGGCCGGCACGGTCGTTGATACGCAGATTCTCACCCAGTTGGCGCTGGTGCTGCTGGACTCGACACACAAGACGGCGGCTTATCCGATCGAGGCGTTGGTCAAGATTCAGAAGGGCGAGCCGGGCTTCACCCCCCCGCCGCCGCCGGATTATTTCGCCGGCCGCAGTGGATCGAGTCGTGGACCGCGGCCAAGCGTTGGTTTGGGTACCAGCGTCACACCCAGTGCGCCAAGCGAGCCGCGAGGCGAACGCGAAGATCGTGGCGGGCAAGGTGAGCGTGAGGATCGCGGAGATCGTGGCGGGCAAGGTGAACGTGAGGATCGTGGCGAACGTGGCGGCGCGATTCAACCGCAATTTCGACCCCGTCCCGGCAGGCCTGATCGCGGCGCCAATGATGCCGGCGATTTCCAGCCGCCCATTTCCAAAAGGCCCGCGACTTCGCCGACAGCCCAAACGCCTCCGCCGCCCACGGGTTCACGCGGCTACGGCAACCGCATCATCAACGTCACCAAACCACCCGCAAGCACGCCGCCGCCACGCCCGCCCACTCCGCCTGTGCCGCCCCCGTCGTCCGCCACGCCGCTTGACGATGAGGAAGATCATTTCCTTCCGTCCCAAGGCTCCGTGGATGATGGACAGGACGTGGAATCGCCGGACGACAACTCCGTGGAGGATGGTGGCAACGCGACGGACGGGCAAAATCAAAGCGAGTCTCAAGGTCAAGGCCAAGGCGGTCGGCGTCGCAACCGTCGGGGCCGCGGCAAGCGCCGTCGCGGTGGCGGGCGCTCTTGAGTGACGCCATTGCCAAACGTCCGAAGCGGCGTCCGTGACTTTCACCGCGGGGCTGATTCACGCCGACTACGGTAGGATCGTTGACAAGGTCTTCATTCGCATCGGTAAACACACGAGGTTTCGCCCATGCTCAAAGCCATCGTCGTCGGTCTGGGGCCCATCGGCATTGCCTGTGCCCGCGCCATTCGTGCTGACAGCAATATCGAGTTGGTCGGCTTGGTGGACATCGACCCCGAAAAGCAGGGCAAACCACTGGATGATCTGGGGCAGGAGGCCGCGGTGCCGGAGGGCGTGTCCAACACCGCCGACCCCATCGTGACAGGTGACATTGACGCGGCGCTGGCGGCAACTCCGCACGGCGCGGACGTGGCCATTGTCACCACCACCTCGCGCTTCGCCCAGATGGAGCCTCTGCTTGGACAGTTGCTCAAACACAAGCTGGCGGTGGTCACCAGTTGCGAGGAGATGGCCTTCCCGCGTTACGCCCACGCCGAGTTGGCCGACCGCATCGACGCCTTGGCCAAGCAAGCCGGCCGGGCGGTTTTGGGCACGGGTGTCAACCCCGGCTTCGTCATGGATAGCCTGGCGGTCACGCTCAGTTCGGCCGTGCGACGAGTGCAATCCGTTCGCTGTCTGCGCCGCGTCGATGCCGCGCGTCGTCGCCTGCCCCTGCAAGCCAAAGTCGGCGCGACCATGACCGTCCAACGCTTCCAAGCCCTTGCCGCCCAAGGCAAGATCGGCCACCAGGGCATCGCCCAATCCGTGGCCCTGCTGGCGGCGGGACTCGGCCGCGTGGTGACGCCCGGCTCCGTTGAAGTGACACTCGAACCCGTCATCGCCGATCGCCCCTTGGAAAGCGGCATCGGCCTCATCGAACCGGGCCGGGTCGCCGGCATGCGCAATGTCGCCAACTGGAACGGCGACGACCTGGGCATCGAGCTTGACCTGACAATGGCCGTCGGCGTCACCGACCCGCGTGACATCATCGAACTGCAAGGCCCCGTCTGCCTGCGGATGAAAATCTCCGGCGGCCTGCCCGGCGACTCCGCCACAGTGGCCATGCTCGTCAATTACGCCCACGCGATTGCACACGCCCGTGCCGGCCTGCTGACGATGCTCGACCTCCCCCCCGCCGGCTGCCGCGGCCGCGACCGGTGAGGGCGACCGCGCTCTCAACCGTCGGCATCAAATCCCGTATCATGACCAACCGGACTTCTGTTGCTCCGCCCCGCTTCAGCAATCTCCCCTGCCCAACCATGCCCGCGCCATTCCCAAACAATTCCGCCGCGCCACCCGCATCGCCCGAACTGTCGATTGTCGTGCCCGCGTTGGACGAAGAGGACAACGTCGGCCCGCTGGTGGCGGAGGTCAAGAAAGTCATTCTCGACGCTGGCATCGACGCGGAGTTGATCGTCGTGGACGACGGCTCGTGCGATGCCACTTTGGCGAAGCTCACGGCCTTGGCGACAGAGCATCCCTGGCTTCGCATTCTGCATCGGGACAAGCCGCAGGGCCAGAGTGCCGCCATGCACGCCGGCATCCAAGCGGCGCGGGGCCGCTTCATCGCCACCCTGGACGCCGACTTGCAAAACGACCCCGCCGACCTCCCGGCCATGCTGGCCCAAGTGCGAACCGGTGAAGTGGACATGGTGCAGGGCGACCGTTCCGCCAACCGCAACGACACCACCATTCGCCGCTTTTCCAGTTGGGTTGGCCGCACGGCACGGGGCAAACTGCTGGGCGACACCATCCGCGACACCGGCTGCTCAGCCCGCGTGGTGAAACGGGAATACGCCCAACAATATCCCCTGCAATTCAAGGGCATGCACCGCTTCATGCCCTTCTACGCCAAAATGCTCGGTGCCAAAGTCGCCGAGATGCCCGTGCGTCATCGGCCCCGCGTCGCTGGTGTGGCGAAATACGGCATGCTCAACCGAGGCTGGGCCGGCTTGTTGGACTGCCTTGCGGTGCGCTGGATGGCCAAACGCTACCGCGACCCAGCCGTGCGGGAGGAGAAAGTCTTGAGGGGTGAGTCTTGAGTCTTGAGGTGAAAACCCCGGACTCCAAACCTCCGACTCCAAACCTCAAGACTCAAGACTCAGGACTAACCCCCATGCGGCGACGGTGGATGATCATTCTTGAAGTGCTGGCCATGCTGGCCGTGCTGGCGTGGGTGGGCTGGTCGTTTGCCGACCACGGCCCGCGACCGCCCGACAGCGTGGACATCAAAATCCAAGTCTCCAACGCCGCCGACAAGGCCTTCCTCTTCCGCGACAAAGAGGGCAAACTTTACTACCGCATCACCACCAACAGTGGTCAGGAAGACCTCACCCCCGAAGCCTTCGCCATGCGGATGTACGTCGATCAACGCTCGCGTGGTTGGATGGAACGCTTGGCCAACGTCTCTTCACCCCTGGGCATCGCCTGGGTGGTCATGGGCTTGGCGGGACAAGTGCTCTTCACCGGGCGCATGGTGGTGCAATGGCTGGCCAGCGAGAAAGAGAAACGATCGGTCGTGCCCCCCGTCTTCTGGTGGATGAGCCTCATCGGCTCCTCCATGCTGCTGGCCTACTTCCTCTGGCGCAAAGACCCCGTGGGCGTGCTGGGCCAAGCCTTCGGCTGGTTCATCTACCTCCGCAACCTTTGGATGATCTACAGAAAGTAGTCTTGAGTCTTGAGTCCTGAGTCTTGAGATTTCAAGACATGCAATCCCGCACTCGTCATCGCCACTGGTATCCTCTGGTTCTGACCTCAAGACTCAAGACTCAAGACTCAAGACCTTCTCCCCCCCTCCCCCATGCCCACCGTCCTTCGCATTCTCGACGCCAACGCCAACCGTGCCCGCGAGGCTTTGCGGGTGATGGAAGAGGCCGCGCGGTTTGTGCTTGATGACGCCGCCCTGAGCGGGGCCATCAAATCCCTGCGCCACGATCTGGCCGCAGCCTTGGCGCTTTGCCCCGGCTTGGCGCAAGGCGTGCTGGAAGCCAACCGCGACACGCCCGGCGATGTGGGTGTAACAATCAAGACCACCAGCGAAGGCCAACGTGACGACCTGCTCGCGGTGGCCATCGCTGCGGGCAAACGCCTCTCCGAAGCCCTGCGGGTCATGGAGGAATACGGCAAACTCCTGCCGACTTCCAAGACAACACCAGACGCCCTTCAGCCCTCCGCTTTTGCCCCTCCCCTTTCCGCTCTCCGCTCTCCCCCCGCCGCTCTTTCCGCCCCCCTTTCCGCTCTCCCCTCTCCGCTCTCCGCTTTTGCCCCCTCCCTCGAAGCCCTGCGCTATCGTGGCTACGAACTCGAAAAACGTCTGCAACTTCGTCTCGCCTCCACGCGCTGTCGCCAATGGAAACTCTGCGTGCTCATCAGCGCCAGCCTCTGCCCGGATCACGACTGGAAGCGGGTGGCGCAAGCCGTCATCGAAGGCGGCGGCGACTGCGTGCAACTCCGCGAAAAAGAACTTGACTCCGGCGAACTCTTGGACCGCGCCGTCCAACTCGTGGCCCTGTGCCGCCCGCACGGCGTGAGCGTCATCATCAACGACCGCCCCGACATCGCACTCCTGGCCGGGGCCGATGGTGTGCATCTGGGACAGACCGACATGCCCGTGTCGCAGGCGCGGAAACTCGTGGGTCGTCAACTGTTCCTCGGCATCAGCACGCACCGCATGGAACACGCCACCGCGGCCTTGCAACAAGGGGCCGACTACTGCGGCGTCGGGCCGATGTTCACCTCCACCACCAAGCACAAAGACTTGATCGCCGGGCCGCACTATCTGCACGATTACGTCGCCTGGGGACGGCTGCCGCACCTGGCGATTGGGGGCATCACACCGGAGAACCTCGACGCACTGCAAGCAGTCGGCGCGCGGGGCGTGGCGGTGTCGAGTTGCGTCTGTGCCTCGCCCCAACCGGCGCATGTGGTACACCGCCTGATGACGGCGTTGAAGTGATGATGAAATGAAAACGGAAATGTGGTTGTGGTGGCAAGTCATCCCACAGAAACCGTCGCGGCGACGGTATCTGTGGGCTTGGGATTCTAAAACAGTGCGGCTGTCACGCTGCAAAATCTAATCACTCGTGGTAGAAAAGAGCTTATGAAACTAACGCTCACATTGATCTTCGCCTTGATCCTCACCGTGACCGGCTGCGCCTCTCAACCGGGGGCAACCACCACGGCGGCGACGGACCCCGGCGTGGCGCGGCTGCGGCAGGACATTCGCCGCATGATCGCCACCGGGCGCGACAGCGTGTTCCCCGCATTGGTCAACATCAACGTGGTGTCGGTCAGTTACGTGGCTGGGGGCGAGCAGAAGCAGCGCAGCGTGGGCAGCGGCACCATCATCTCCCCCGATGGCTACATCGTCACCAACTACCACGTCACCGCCCGTGGTGAAAAGTTCACCTGCACCTTGGCGGATCGGCAACAGGTGCCGGCCATCTTGGTGGGCGAAGATCCGCTGACCGACTTGGCGGTGCTCAAGTTGCAACCGGAAACCGATAGCTCCGCCAACGCGACGACCAGCGCCGAAGCCGCGACGACCAAAGCCCGCGAATCCTCCAAGGCCGCGCCCAACTATCCCCACGCCAGTTTCGGCGACTCGGCCTCACTCCAAGTCGGCGATTACGTCATGGCGATGGGGTCGCCCTTCTCGCTTTCGCGTTCCGTCACCCTGGGCATCGTCTCCAATACCACCCGCGTGTTCGCAGGCGGACTCATGGGCGACGATGTGCAGGAAATGGAACTCGAACCCGGCCAATCCACCGGCCTGTTCACCCGCTGGATTCAACACGATGCCCTGATCCATCCCGGCAACAGCGGTGGGCCACTGGTCAACCTGCGCGGCGAGATCATCGGCATCAACGAACTCGGCGGCGTGGGCATCGGCTACGCCATTCCCTCCGACCTTGCCCGCTCCGTCGTGGCGGGCATCATCAAGCATGGCGAGGTGCCCCGCTCCTGGGTGGGCATCGCGTTCAAACCCATCGAACGCACCGGGCTGACCGAAGGTGTGCTGGTCAACTCCGTGGTCAAGGATGGCCCGGCCGACCAAGCGGGCATCAAGCCCGGCGACATCCTTCTGGACATTGGTGTGGAGCGCGTCACCGCCCGCTTCGCTGAGGAAGTGCCGCCCCTGCTGCAACGCATCAGCGATGAACCCGTGGGCAACACGCTGCCCGTGCTGTATCAGCGCGATGGTCAAACACACATGGCCAACATTGTCACCCGCGCTTACGAGGCCGACATGGGCGAACGCAAGTCGTTTCGCTCGTGGGGCTTTTCCGCTCAAGGCATCACCGAAAAGATTGCGATGGCCTGGGGACTCAAGGATCAGAGCGGCGTGATGGTGACCAGCGACAAGAGCGGCGGCCCGGCTGACAGGGCGGAACCCTCACTCGGCGGCGGAGACATCATTCGCATGGTGGATGGCCAGCCCGTCAAGGACATGGCCGGTTTCGTGGAGATTTACAGCAAGCTGATGGACGCCACGCCCGCGCCGGAGCGGGTGACGATAGCGTTTGATCGCGGGGGTGAGAACTTGGTGACGATTGTGAAGCCGACGAAGGACGAGGACTTCGAGCCGCCACGCGAGTTGCCCAAGGCCTGGTTGGGGTTGGCGACGCAGCCGGTGTTAAACGAGCTGGCCAAGGAGTTGAAGATGCCCGTCGATGCGCAAGGCGGCTTCCGCATCACCCGCATCTACCCCGGCACCGAAGCGGCCAAGAGCGAGTTGAAGGTTGGGGATGTGATTGTCTCGGTGGATGCCGTGCGCATGAGGCCACGCGGCATGCAGGATGCGGGATTGTTGGAGACGCGGATCAGGCAGTTGGACATCGGCGACAGTCCGGCCTTCACCGTGGTGCGCGATGGCGAGGTGCTCAAGTTGCCCGCGACCTTGGAAAAGACCCGCACCACCCCGGCCGAGGCGAGGCGCGACAGCAACGGGGCGTTTGGCCTTTCTGTGCGCGAGATCACCTTCTTTGACCGCGATGGCAGGCGCTGGGATGATAGCGTCCAAGGCGTGTTCGTCACCGATGCCGACAACGCCGGCTGGGCGGGCATCGCCGGCATCCGCCCCGGCGACCTGATTCAACGCATTAGCGACAAGCAGGTGACCGACCTGGACAGCTACCGCAAGGCGATGGCGACCGTGGCCAAGGAGCAGCCCGCGCGCATTGTGTTCGTGGTCTTG
>JBBRGB010000066.1:0-14956 GCA_038241095.1 Phycisphaerales bacterium | reverse complement strand
GCCTTGGATCGGCTCGCTAAACAAGGCGCGCTCTTTCGCCGGGCCTACTGCCCCAACCCGACCTGCACGCCCACGCGGGCCTCGCTCATCACCGGGCAGTATCCCTCCAGCCACGGCGCTTGGTCGCTGGGCACGGGGTTGGACCCCTCGGCCTTGTGCGTGGGCGATGTTTTTCAGAAGGCCGGCTACGACGCCACGCTCATCGGCAAGGCGCACTTCATGCCCTTGGGCCACGACACGACGCCCGGCGGATTCGGTCTGTCGGTCGAGGCCCAACCGATCCTGCGCGACCTCAAATACTGGCGCGGTTTCCACGGGCCGTGGTACGGCTTCAACCACATCGAACTGACCCGCAACCACGCCGATGAAGCCCACGTCGGCCAGCATTACGCCCTGTGGATGGAAGAAAAAGGCTTGAAAAACTGGCGCGATTATTTCGTCGAGCCAAACGCCCAAGGTTACGGCGCGACGCCGACCAAGGAAGGCACTTGGGCCTTGCCCGCCGAGTACCACTACACCACTTGGACTGGTGAGCGCACCCGCGCCCGGCTGGAACATTGCGCCGCCCGGAAGCAGCCGTTTTATCTTTGGTCGAGCTATCACGATCCCCATCCGCCGTATCTCGTGCCGGAGCCTTGGGCCAGCATGTACGACCCGGCCGACATGCCCATCGGGCAATACACGCCTGGTGAAATGGATGACAAGCCCATCGTGCATCGCATGTTGGTGGACCCCAAAGCCGACTTCTCGGCGCTGAAGGAAACGCTTTGGGCCAACCACGGCTACCACTATCACGGATACGCCCCCGACAAGCTGCGAAAGCAGATGGCCATCTACTACGGCATGATGTCCTTCATCGACCACGAGGTCGGCAAGACGCTCGACAAGCTTGATGAACTGGGCTTGGCCGATGACACCGTGGTCTGCTTCACCACCGACCACGGCCACTTCCTGGGACACCACGGCCTATCAGCCAAGGGCGGGTTCCATTATGAAGACCTGATTCGCCTGCCCTTCATCGCCCGCTGGCCGGGGCACATTGAGCCGGGCACGGAGAATCAAGCTATTCAATCGCTGGTCGATTTGCCGCCGACGTTTTTACGCGCTTGCGGGCTGGATGTGCCGCTGCGGATGCAGGGTGTCGATCAGACGGCCGTGTGGGAGGGCAAGCAAGACAAGGCCCGCGACGGGGCGTTTGTCGAGTTCCGTCACCAGCCCACGGTGGTGCATCTGCGAACCTACGTCAACACCCGTTATAAGCTGACGATCTACCGCGACTCGACCGATGGCGAGTTGATCGACCTTGAAAAAGACCCCGGCGAGATGGTCAACCACTGGAGCGACCCGGCCTACAAAGATGTCAAGGCACAACTCATGGCCGAGATGTTAAACGAGGAACTTCGCCGCGAGGTGATGCCCCGGCCCCGCGTGGCGCATGCGTGAGGTGTATGTCGGAGCCGAGGGGCGTAAGCCCCCGGTGGAAGTACCTTGAACGCAATTCGCGCGAACGTGCTGGATCGACCGCGGGCTTACGCCCGTTGGCTCTGACAAACCACAACACCGCGGGCTTACGCCCGTCGGCTCTGACGATTCAGTCGATGGTCAAACCCAGCGTGGCGAGGATCGCGGCAGCTTTGTCCAGCGTTTCCTGATATTCTTTGGTCGGCACGCTGTCGGCGACGATGCCGCCACCGACGTGAAAATCGACACGGTGGCGCGTCAGGTGCGATTCGATCAACATGGTGCGGATGGCGATGTTGAGGATGGTTTCTTTTTGGGACAGCAAGCCGATGCAGCCGCAGTACGGGCCGCGGGCTACGGGTTCGAGTTGGTCGATGATCTGCATGGCGCGGACTTTCGGAGCGCCGGTGATCGATCCGCCGGGCATGGCGGCACGGAGCAGATCGACGATGTCGCACCCTGGCCGCAAGCGACTGGTGATGGTCGCCACGCCATGATGCACCGTGGGATGCGACTCGATTTCCCGTGCCTGCGCCACCTTCACCGAGCCGTATTCCGCCACCCGGCCAAGGTCGTTGCGCAGCAGGTCCACGATCATGTTTAGCTCGGCGATGTCCTTGTCGCTGTCGCGCAGGGCCTCGGCACCGGCGGCGGCGGGGCGGGTTCCCTTGATGGGCCGGGTGAGTACTTGGCCGGTTTCGTTGACGTGCAGAAACAACTCCGGCGAGGTCGAGGCGATGGCGCGTTGCGGCCCGTTGCCCTCGACCCAACCTAGTTCGAGAAACGCCCCGTACCAAGCGGGACTGATGGTGGATAGCCGCTGAAACAAGGCCCGCGGCAGCAGTGGGTCGGCTGACGCAAGCTCGGCGGTGAAACGCTGGGCGAGATTGACCTGAAAGACATCGCCCGCGGCGATGAAGTCGATGACCCGTTGCACCGCGGCCTCGTAATCACGGCGCTGAAACGCGCGGCCGGTCAGGTGGGCCGACCATTGCGTGTCATCGGCGGAGAGTGACGCGGGCAAGGCCGCCAACTCGGGATAACCACCACCGGCCCACTCCCCGCAGGCGTGCCACGCATTGTCCAAGCCATCGTGCAGTAGCAGGCCGGGGCAGTAGGCCAGTTCGACGATGGGCCAATCGCGGTCGCGCGTGGCGCGATGGGGCAGTTGCTCAATCCACCCCGCGATGTCATAGCCGATGCAGCCGATCCAAGGCCCGCCCGCCGCCAGCAAACTTCGTAGATCGTCAAACGGTTCATGGACAAACTTGCCCGCCACATCCAAAAGTGAAGAAGGCAACGCCGCACCCGGCAGGGGCGATAAACCACTCCGCCCATCGGTTGTAAAGCGATAGGTCGCAGCGGGCGTGGTCAGCACGGAATAGCGCGACCAGCGCGGATCAAACCGCCCCGAATGCAACAGCAGCGCGGGCAGCCGCCCGGGCCAGCGCGATAAGGCCTCCAGCGGAGTCAGCCCCCAATCCAATCGCTTTTTTTCAAGCCACGCCAACATGACGGGATGATACGGCAAGCGTTGCCATCAACGGAGATTCACAAGCTGACGCGACTGGCGTCGTAGGGCTGTTGTTCCTGCGCCAAGAGCGTCGCCAGCAGGTTGGCGCGGTGGTAGGGCACCATGCGTTCCAGCACGCCCTCGAAGCTGCGCCACGCTTGGCGGGTCAGGGCGGAACGCGAGGAACCGGCGGCGCGGATCATGCGGCCTTGGGTCAGAATCACCCAGCCCAAAAGCAAGGCGAACATGCCCCGCAAGCGCCAGCGGCGGAGGTTGCGGCGAATGAAGTTGAAGTCGGCGAATTCCCGCGTCAACCGCTCGGCGAGGAATGCGGCGTGAAGCTGACGGTCGCGCAGGCTTTGCTGGCAGACACCCAAAATCCCGGCGTCGGTCATGCCGGCGGTTTGGGCTTCGGGCGAGACCAGCAGCCGCGCCAAGGTCAGGTGAATCAGACTCATGAGCAAGAGAATGGAAAGCTCAAAGCGCAGGCCCAGCCAACGGCGAACGGGTTGGGTCACCGCGGCCCAAGCACGCATCAGGCGGTGGCCCCGCGGGGGTTGCGCAAGGTCGTAGCGATCAATAGCCTGCTGATGCAGTTTGGCCAAATACTGCTGCTCTTTGACCATTAGTCGCAGGCTCTGCACCAAGGCGTGATCGGTCTCGCCGTGAGAGTCGGTTCCCGTGGCCGCAAGGGTCATCCAAGCGCGGTCGGCCGCCAGATGCTCCTGTTGTCGTTGCACCCAAGGCGGCACGGTGGCTTGAAGCGGAGCGGCCAAGCGCCGCTCATCGCACCAGTCGATGCGCGGACGTTCATGGCGATTGTGCAGAAAGTGGCACAACCAATATCGACTTCGGCTCCATTCCACGCGCTGCATCGCTAACTCCCCCAAACGGTGACCTGGTTCAAACCGGACAAGCGGAACATGTTCTCAACATCGGCGACCCACCCCACCCGCCGTTAATTGACACATTATAGACGTGGAGTCTTGAGGGATGAGTCTTGAGTCATGAGTCTTGAGGTTTCAAGCCTTGAACTTCCCAACTCAAGACTCAAGACTCACCCCTCAAGACTTTTCCTCTCCCCAACCGACCCCGACGCAACGAGCGTTCTACAATACCGCGTCATGGGGTGGGGAACAGCAAGGAGTCGCCATGACCGCGGTGCGCATGACCCTGGCCCGAATCTTGATTCGTGAAAACGCTGATTCCCACATTGTCCACCTGCGTGAGCAGGATGGCGAGCGGGAACTGCCCATCCTCATCGGCTTGAACGAGGCGATGGCCGTCGAGCGCCGGCTCATGGGCCAGAAACCGCCCCGGCCGTACACTCACGAACTGCTGGCGACGGTCATCGAACAACTCGGTGCCACCATCGACCGCGTGGTCATCAACGACCTGCGGGACCACACTTTCTTCGCCCGCCTGGTGCTCAAGCGGGATGGCCAGACCGTGGACATCGACGCCCGGCCCAGCGACGCCATCGCCTTGGGCGTCGGCGGGGAGGTGCCGTTCTACGTGGAAGAGGCGGTGCTCGACGCCGTGGGCGACACCAGCGCCGAATAAATCAAGCGGAGAGCGCATGCGCCATTTTCACAGTGCCGCCAGTCGCCGGGCGCGATCCTGTTCTATCAACCCATCGACAATCGGCCCAAGTTCGCCGTTCATCACCCCGTGCAGGTTGAAGCTCCGTTGCTCCAAGCGGTGATCCACCACGATGCTTTCCTTGTAGCGATAGGTGCGGATGCGTTCGGAGCGGTCGCCGGAGCCGATCATCTCCGAGCGGTTCTGGGCGCGTTGGGCGTCTTTCTGTCGCTGGTAATGGTCATAGACGCGGGTGCGAAGCAAGGCCCAAGCCTTGGCGCGATTCTGTTGCTGGCTCTTGGATTCCTGCATCCGCACTTCGATGCCGGTGGGGATGTGCACCATCTTCACGGCCGTGGCAACCTTGTTGACGTTCTGCCCGCCGGGGCCTTGGGCGGTGGTGATGTCCATCTTCACATCGCTGTCGGGAATGTCGATCTGCAACTTCTCCGGCTCAGGCAGCACGGCCACGGTGGCCGTCGAAGTGTGAATGCGACCCTGGGCCTCGGTGGCGGGCACGCGCTTGACGCAATGCACGCCGCCCTCGTAGCCCAACCCCTGCCAGACGCCGGGACCTTTGACGTTGGCCACCGCGTGTCGCAGGCCACCCATTTCGCCCAAGGCGGTCTCAAGCATGTCCACCTGCCAACCTTTGGTGACGGCGAAGCGCTGATACATCGCCAGCAGGTCGCCCGCCCACAGACCCGCTTCCGCGCCGCCCGCGCCGGCACGCACTTCCAGCATCACCGAACCGATCGAGCGGTCATCGGCCGTCACCAGATCGTTGGCAATGGCTTGCAAGAGCGTTTGCGCTTCGGCGCGCAAGGCGGGCAATTCCTCCTTGGCCATCGCCGCAAGCTCCGCATCGACGCCCTCCCCACCCCCCCCGGCACCGCCAACCTCGGCCAGTTGCCGGTTCTCCTCGATTTGCCGTTGCAACCGCGACCAATGGCGATACCGGGCCACCAAGTCATCCAAGGCCGCCCGTTTGACCGACAACTCCCGCACCTGTTCATGGTCCGCCATGACCGCCGGTTCCATGAGCCGCGCCGAAAGCGACTCATGCTGCCGGGCGATGGCGTCGAGCTTTTCGATGAGTCGTTCCTCGGCTGTCATGACTGCCTAGCCTTTTAGTCGCATCGTCCCCGATGCGCGTCTGATGGATTATCGAAACCCCGGCCTCGGCGCAAGAAAAACCGCGGCGCAATAACGCCGCGGTCGTGGGGATCGGGTGCGATATCGCTAGGCCTTGGCTTTGGCCGCGCTCTTGAAGTAGGAACCGCTGAACTTCTTCTGGAACTTCTCGACCCGGCCGGCGGTGTCCACGAACTTCTGCTTGCCCGTGAAGAACGGGTGGCAGGAGCTGCAGATGTCCACATGCAGGCTGGACCTGGTGCTGCGGGTTTCAAAAGCCGCGCCACAGGCGCAGGTCACTTTGCAGTTGACGTAATCGGGATGGATGTCGGCTCTCATGGTTCAAACCTCCCGGCTTTAGCCGGTCTCGGGTGTGAGGGAAGCCCCACATTATAGAAAACCCCGGCCCGGCGGCAAGTCCGGCGTTTTGGTCCGCAAAACCGGCACAGGGCTATCACTATTGGAGAACAACGCCACACAACGAGCCGCGATCGTGAAGGAGTGGACGTTAACCACGCGGCACAATCGACGGATTCCGCTTACTTCGTGCGCGGCTCATTACGCGTCAACCGCGTTTGGCCGCCTTGACCCGCCGACGGAGATCGGCTTCATCCTGGCGGAAGGCCTTCTGCATGCGGAAGGCGAAAATCACCAACGCGGTGGTGGCGACGATGAAAAAGGCAATGGCGAACGTCGGCCAAATGACTTCCAGCCAACTCAAGGCCAGCGTCGGCAAAGCGAAATGAAGGGCGGGGATGGTCATGGCTTATTGCGTGGATGGTTGGCCGGACTGTTTGATCTTAGGCATCAGGTTGGCCATCTCCACGGCGGTGAGCATGGCGCTGCGGCCGGCGTTGCCCATCTTGGCCCCGGCGCGGTGGATGGCCTGCTCCAAATTGTCGCAGGTCAGTACGCCGAAAACGCAAGGCACGCCCGTGGTCACGCCCACGTCCTTGATTCCTTTTGCCGTCTGCGCCACGACGTGGTCGTAGTGGTCGGTTTCGCCACGGATGACGCAGCCCAGGCAGATGACCGCGGCAAAGCGGCCGGTTTGCGCCAGGTTCAGGGCGGTGACGGGGAGTTCAAAAGAGCCGGGCACGTGGGCGATGGTCAGGGCCTCGACATCCCCGCCCAACTGTTTCCAAGCGACCAGTGCGGCTTGGAGCAGGTGGCCGGTGATGAACTCGTTGAAACGCGCCACGACAATGGCGATTTTGGCGTCGGCGGGGGGAAGGGTGAGTTCTCCGAGCAGTTCGGTGGGCATGGGGGGAGTTTACATTAGTCTTGAGTCTTGAGGGGTGAGTCTTGAGGTGGGCAATGCGCGAGGCGCTAAACCGCAAGCGTAATGCCAAGGTTACGGTACACTTTTCATCACCTTACTTTTTCTTGAAAGGACTGATCATGTTGAAGGGCAAGTTGATTCATCCGCAGATTGCCGGGGCCTTGGGTCGGGGCGGGCACACTTCACGGGTGTTGATTACCGATGCCAATTTCCCGCACGCTACCCGGTTGGGGCCGCGGGCGACGTTGGTTCACATGAACCTCACGCCGGGGCTGATCAGTTCGACGCAGGCTTTGGAAGCGGTGTTAAGCGCGGTTCCCATCGAGGCGGCGACGGTGATGCAGTATCACACCAGCGGGCCGTATGCCATGAGCCAAGACCCGCCGATCTGGGCCGAGTTCCGCAAGGCGCTGGATGAAACGGGATTCAAGGAGCCGTTGCAGCGGCTGGAGCGGTTTGACTTCTACGACGCCGCCGAGGGCGCCGATGTGGTGTTGTCTATCGCCACCGGCGAGCAGCGGCTTTACGCCAACATCCTGCTGACCATCGGCGTGGTGATGCCGAAGTGAGACGGTCTCCTCACGGCCCGTCGAGCAGCAGACGTTCCAAGAGATCCGTCACCGGCACCGTCGCCAATGTCGTGGCGGAGTCCGACACGGCGTAGGGGATGATCAACTGCTCCCCGTGGATCATGGCTCCGCAGGAATAGACGACGTTGGGCACGTAACCCTCGCGTTCCTCGGCGTTGGGCACGATCAACGGTTTTCGCAGCCGACCCAGCACTTTGGTCGGGTCCTCCAAATCCAGCAGCATGGCACCGATGCAGTACTCGCGCACCGGCCCCACGCCGTGGGTCAACAGGATCCAGCCCGCCTCGGTTTCCAGGGGTGAACCGGAGTTGCCGATCTGCACCAGTTCCCACGGTTCGACGGGTTCCTGCAAGAGGTGGGCTTCGTTCCAGAAGTGCGGGTTGTCGGAATTGAGCACAAAAAGGTTTTCGCCGTCGTGGCGGGAGATGGCCAGGTATTGGCCGTTGACTTTGCGGGGGAAGTAGGCCATGCCCTTGTTCATCACATACCGGCCGTTCAAGGTGCTGATCTGGAAGCGGTGGAAGTCCCGCGTTTCGATGAGCATGGGCATGATGCGAAAGCCGTCGTAGGCGGTGTACGTGCCGTAGTAGCAAACCTCGCCGTTGTCCTCGATGAAGTGGACGAGTCGCAGGTCTTCCATGCCCCGGCTCTCGTTTTCGGTGGCGGGGAAGATGACCATTTCCGAGGGCAGGTAGCGGGCCGGGAAACGCAGTTCGTAGTTGGCTCGCGCCAGCCAGAGCATGGATGACACATCGGTCTCGAAGGTCGAGGCGTTGACGGGCTGATTGCGAAGTTCGGCGATGCGGCCCTCCAACTGCGCGATGTCGAAAAAGTCGGGCAGGGCATCGAGCACGGTGTTGCAGATGTCGTTGTGGGCGTTCATCTCGCCGAGCTTGCGGAAAAAGAGCGCTTTGTCGAATTGCCGATCGGGAATCGGCTTGGCGGTGTAGGCGTAGCGCTGGGGCGGGTCGAAGGTCACTTGGGCCTCGGCGTCGATCACACCGCGGCGAAAGACGATGGAAGAGATATGCCCTTCGCCGGTGGCGCGCATGCTCATGAGAAAGCGCATCGACCCCGCCGGCACACCGGACTGATCGGGGTGGGGCACGATGGAGGGATTGAATAGGGCGGCACTCTCGATGCTGTACTCCATCGTGAAGTAAGCGCCGATGAGCAGCTTGCGCTCGCGGGAAAGATGGGCGGCCCCTTCAATGACGCCCTGCACCTCGTGGAAATGCTGGCGAAAGGCGCTTTCGATGTCGTGATGGCGGTTGGCGAAACGCATGCGCACCCGCGCCAACATGGCGGGCACCTCGTCCTCGGGCATCAACAGCAGTCGCTCCATGATCGACTCGATCCGCTCCGGGCCGAAGCGCAGAAAACGGGTGATGACCCGCTTGTCATCCGAGACAAATCGCTGGGGCAGACGGACGATTTTCAGTGGTTCCAATTTGGTCGGCACGTCGCGTCCCCTTTCCAAGGCAGTCTTTAACAAAGCAAAATCCCAGCGTGATGATAGGCCCAACCATTCATCGGCCAACACCACGCCAAGCGGGTACAATCAAACGCTCGTTTTTCACTCATCGGTCGCCACGCGGCGGCCCCATGACCAGGAGACCGCACCATGGTTGACCGCGCCCGTAAAAGCCAACTGCTCAAAGACCCCATCGTCCACTACGACATGACCAAGCAAAACGTCTTGCCCGTGGTCGAAGCCATGAACCACATGGCCTTTTCCTCGCGCGATTTGGCACGGGCGGCGGACATCTACGATCGCATGTTGAAAGACCAGGAGTGCGGCATCTTCCTGTGCCTGGCTGGCTCGCTTATCAGCGCGGGGCTGAAGAAAATCTTCGTGGACATGGTGCGCAACCGCATGGTCGATGGCATCATCAGCACCGGTGCCAACATCGTGGACCAGGACTTCTTCGAGGGCCTGGGTTTCCGTCATTGGGTCGCCGAGGAAAAGTTCCGCAGCGGCATGTACGACGGCGAGTTGCGTGATCTGATGATCGACCGCATCTACGACACCTTCATCGACGAGGAAGAGCTGCGCCTCTGCGATGAGACCACGCAAAAGATCGCCGACGGCTTGGAGGCCCGGCCATACTCCTCACGCGAGTTCATCCGCGAAATGGGCGCTTACCTCAAACAAGAGGGCAAGGCCAAGGCGGGGTCGGACAACGACTCCATCGTGCTGGCGGCTTACGAAAATGACGTGCCGATCTTCTGCCCCGCGTTTTCCGATTGCTCGGCGGGCTTCGGCTTGGTCGCCCATCAACACGCCCGCACCCAAGCCGGCCAACCCATGCTCTCCCTGGATAGCGCCAAGGACTTCTACGAAGTCACGCAGTTGAAGCTCAAGAACCCCACCACCGGGTTGTTCATGATCGGCGGTGGCGTGCCCAAGAACTTCGCCCAGGACATTGTCGTCGCCGCCGAGGTATTGGGCTTCGACGCCCCCATGCACAAGTATGCCGTGCAGATCACCGTGGCGGATGTGCGTGACGGGGCGCTGTCCAGTTCCACCTTGAAGGAAGCGTCAAGCTGGGGCAAGGTGGACACCGCCTGGGAGCAAATGGTTTACAGCGAGGCCACTTTGGCGCTGCCGCTGATCGCCGGTTACGCCTATCAGAAGGGCAACTGGAAGTCGCGCCCAGCCAAGCAGTGGTCGAAACTGTTGCAACCCCAGACCGCCAAGGCCTGAGTTTTCCCCAATCTGTCAAGATATTGGGGCAAGAATCCATTGAAAGATAGTGGATTCAGTTGGTTTTACTAAATTAACACGTTTCCAATCTAAACCGCTTCCCAAACTGGGGAGCCTATGGTATTTTCTTCTCGCCGACGCGGAGGAGTAATCGCGGCGGCTGGTCACGGAGAAAGGCTTGTTCGGCTTTCGCTGCGTGACATGGGGTTGGAACAACCACCATGAACCGGGTGCGAAAGTCATCGGGCTTCCGATGCGTCTGACGGTGTCTCCCGCTGACCTTGCCAGTAATGGCTCAGCAGGAGATGGTGACAGGCTTCGTTTTCGCATCCACGCGGCATGAGGCGAGAAAGAGAAACGGAATTGGGCGGCCATGAACAGCGGCGGAAATCACAACGGACTTGGCAATTACGCGCTGACTTTGCGCCGCAACCCTGGGCAACGGGGGTTCAGCCTCGTCGAAGTCATGGTGGTGTCGGCCGTCATCGCCCTGCTGGTGGCGCTGGTACTCCCGGCGTTGGGGCATGGCCGGGACGTGGCTCGTCGCGCCATGTGCGCCTCGAACCTGCGGCAGGTTGGCGTGATCCTCAAGACCTACACCCTCGACGCCAAGTATTACCCCTACGGCGAGGAACCGACCATCGACGGCGGCAAGCCCGATCCCACCCGCTACCGCTATCGCAATCTGTTGGCGAATGTGGGCCTCATTCCCACCCCGGCCTTCCTGGGCCACGGCAGCCAGATCGGCCAAGGCTTGGTCTGCCCGAGTTGGCAAAAGGGCGATGTGGCCGACAGCTATGGTTATTTCCGTGGCCGCGAAGGCACACAAGCCGTCGGGGGCAACGCCGAGAACATCAACAGCGACACCGCCGAGTGGACCAAGTGGACCCGCATCAAGCAGCCCGGCCAGACGCTCATGATGGTCGATGCCAAGCCTGCCTTGGGCAAGGGTTGTTTGAGCATGGACGCCGGCCCTGCCGGTTTGGAGTCGGTTTACACCGATCGTCACTTGGGCGGCTTCGGGCTGCTCTGGGTCGATGGCCACATTGAGAATCAGCCCGCCAATTTCTTCACGCCCACCAAGTTCTTGGATCTTCAAGTCGTCGATCGCTGAGGCGCGACGCCCCTGCGTCCAACCCCGCCCTGCGGCCCGAACAGCGCGGCTACGCAAAGCCATCCTTGGGCGGAAGCGCCTTAATCCTGCGATAATGCCAGTATGGCACTGCGCATCGACATTTTGACCCTGTTTCCCGAGATGTTCACCGGCGTGCTGGGGGCGAGCATTCTCAAACGTGCCGCCCAACAGGTGGCCCATCCCGCTGACGCTTCGCAAGTGCGGGAACCGGTGGTGAGTTATCACCTGCACAACATCCGCGACTTCACGACTGACAAGCATGGCAAGGTGGACAAGGCTCCGTATGGCGGTGGGCCGGGCATGGTGCTGCAATGTCAGCCGGTGTGGGACGCCGTGGTCGCCGCCGAGGGTCAAGATGCCCGTCCCACGACGCGAATTCTGCTTTCACCCCAAGGCGTGCCGCTCACTCAACGGCTCGTCGAAGACCTCGCGGTCAAGCCGCGGTTGCTGCTGATCGCGGGGCATTACGAAGGGTTTGACGAGCGGGTCATCGAGGCCTTGGCACCGATGGAAATCAGCCTCGGCGACTATGTGCTCTCCGGGGGTGAACTCGCGGCGATGGTGCTGCTTGACGCCGTGGTGCGCTTGCAGCCCGGAGCCTTGGGCGATGACACCTCGGCCCACCACGAAAGTTTTTCCAGTGCCAACGCGGGCCTGCTGGACTACCCGCACTACACCAGGCCACCGGAGTGGCAAGGGCGGGGCGTGCCGGAGGTGCTGCTGTCGGGGGATCACGCCCGTATCGCCGCGTGGCACGCCGAGCAGTCGCGTCAGCGCACCGCCGAACGTCGTCCGGATGTGCTTTGAGGCCTCATGCCGATGACCACCGTGCGGCTTTGCAAAGGTCGGTCTTGCATCCCGTGCGTTGTGGCGCTAAAATCGTTTCGCGTCGGTTTGCCACCGCTCCGTCACCACCTTGGAGTTCCTCTCATGCCCCTTCGCTTCTTCACCCTGATGGCCAGCCTGTTGACCTTTGTCTTGATGTCCTCCGCCACCCTAGCCGAGGACATTCGCTTCCCCGCCGATGCGGGCCATGTGGACATGACCCAGCCGCCTTACAGCTTGGTGGGTGATGGCAAGACCGACAACACCGCCGCGTTCCAAAAGGCCTTTGATGACCTTCGTGGCAAGAACCTCACGTTCTATTTCCCCAACGGCACCTATCTCATCAGCGACAGCGTGGGCATCTTCAACGGCACGGCCCACTCCGCCGACCGCTTCATCAACTTCCAAGGCCAGAGCCAAGCCGGCGCGATCATCAAACTCAAAGACCGCAGCCCCGGTTTTGACAACCCCGCCAAGCCCAAGATCGCCGTGTCGCTTTACGAAGGCAAGGGCACCGGCGATGTGATGCACAGCTATATCCGCAACATCACGGTGGATGTCGGAGCGGGCAACCCCGGTGCTGCGGGCATCCGTTTTCTCTCCAACAACTCCGGGGCGGTTTACGACCTGACTGTCCGCAGCAGCGACCCACAGAAAGCCGGGGCCATCGGCCTGGACCTGCGGCAAGGGCAAAACGGCCCTGCCCTGATCAAGAACGTCACCGTCGAAGGTTTTGACTACGGCATTCAGACGGCTGATACCTTCTCCCTGGTGTTTGAACACATCACCTTGAAGAACCAGCGCAAGGCCGGGTTCAACGCGGGCAACTCCCGCCTGACGATCCGCGACCTCAAGAGCGACAACACCGTCCCCGCTTTCACAGGCCAAAAGCAGACCAATATCACGCTCATTGAAGCGGAACTGAAGGGCGGCAAAGGTGAGGCGGCGATTGTGCTGGTAAGTAACAAAGCTTTCCTGCGGGACATCAAGACCAGCGGTTACGCCCACAGCGTCAAGGCCCCCGACGGCACGTTTGTCGATGGCGACATCGATGAATGGTTCCCCGGCAAAGGTTTCGCCCTTTTCGATGTGCCCGCGATGAAAACCCTGCGCCTTCCCATCGAAGAGACGCTCGAAATCCCTTGGGAAACGGACATGAACAAGTGGGTCAAGGTGGACCCGGCTGGCACCGAGGGCGGTCTCAACTTCCAGCAGGCCATCGACAAGGCGGCTAAAGAGAAAAAGACCACCGTTTATTTCCCCAAGGTTCGGGGCAAGGGGAAATACATCCTCGACAAGCCCGTCCGCGTCCACGGCTCGGTCAACCGCATCATCGGCATGGAAAACATCCTCTGGATCGACGAGGCCATCCCGGCGGAGCAGGTGGTGATCACCTTCGAGGACCTTGACGGCCCGGTGGTCTTTGAACGCTTCTTCAACGTCCTGAAAAACGGCGGATGGAAGGGTCTCAGGGACCGCTACCTGTTCGAGAACCGTACCGAACACCCGATCGTGCTCCGCAACTTCGCCAAGGGCGCGTGTACCCTCAAGAAGCCCCAGCCGGGCAAGACATGGTTCATCGAAGACGTGCCAACCTCCGTCGCATTCGGCAAGAATGAAAAAGTTTGGGCGCGGCAACTCAACCCGGAATCACCCGAACTGGACATGATCACCGTCGATGGCGGGCAGATGTGGATCCTCGGGCTCAAGACCGAAGGCCGGGCGCGCCATGTGGTGGCCACCAACGGGGCGAAGGTCGAGTTGCTCGGCGGGGTGGCGTACCAGTCCTGGAAAAACCAGAAGCTCGACCCGCCCATGTTCACCGTGGTCGATTCCGACGCCTCGTTCACCATCGGGTTCTACCACTGGAACCTGCCGTTCACCACCATCGTCAGCGAAACCCGCAACGGTGAGACCAAGACCTTGGCACGCACGGAACTCAAGGACTATCACCTGCCGATCTATCGTGCCAACGGCGCGAAATGACGCGGCGGCATCGGAGCCGCGACGTTGGACGTTGACTGTATTTCAGAGCCGACGGGCGTAAGCCCGTGGTGGAAGGTGAACAGCGCCGCGATCGCGGGCGTGGGGTGAAGCGTCCGCAGGCTTACGCCTTGCGGCTCCGACAATACACCGGGGGCTTACGTCCCACGGCTCCGACAAGACATCGGGGGCTTACGCCCCACGGCTCTGACAAGGCGGGGATTTGAAGAGCGTCAGCTCACCGCCAAGCCGCGCATCACGGGCGCGGTGCTTTCAGAGGCGAAGGTGTAGGTTACTGTGCGGGTTTCCTCAACCGCGATGGCTTGGGTGCTGGCTTGACGCTTGAACGCCAAGTAGTCGTTGAAGAAGGGGGTGCGGAAACCACCGTGGCGGAAGCGGTAGCGGCCGGCGAAGTCGCTGGCGGTGACGCCTTGGTCGCGCCATGCCGCCAAGCCACGGGGCATGAAGCGGCGGGTGGTGGCGGTTTCAATCTTCAGCCGCATCAGCACGCAGGGACGGTTGTTGACCGCCGCGTAGGAACGTAGTTCGCCGATCTGGTCAAACCCGTAGGCTCGCTGGTAGAACCTTCCGTGGCGAGGATGCACACCGATGACCAAGTCCGTCCCCGTGCCCATGAAGGAGAAGGCCAAGGCGTAGCTCATCAGGGAGAAGATCGACTCCATCGAGGTGGCGTCGGGGTCACCGCAGTCGGTCAACATGCCGGCTTCGGTCAGGACGCGGCCTT
>JBBRGB010000065.1:0-14997 GCA_038241095.1 Phycisphaerales bacterium | reverse complement strand
CGGATGTGCAGGTCGCTGACCGTGTCCTGAAGAATGTCGTGACGCAAACCCATAAGAGCCCCTTGTGAAACGAATGAAATCGTCGAGCGACAACTTTACCATACCCCGCCAAGCTTGCCGTTTAGCGCTTGCCCGCCATCGCATTTAGCCCTTGACCTCGTAAGTCTCGCCCGCGTTGAACAACGTGTCCAAATCGCCCTGACCCCGTTGCTTGATGGCGTCCTGCACCTGTTTGGTCAGCATGTCTTCGTAGCACTGATCTTCCACGCGGTAGAAGACACCCATCGGTTCGGGGAACTTGGGGTGGCTCATGCGCGAAAGCAGGAAGGCCAGGTTTTCATCGGTCTCATCGTGGAAGACCAAGTCATCGGCCTTGACGCCGGTGTCGCCCACGGTCACCACTTCGGGCTTGTGGTTGCGGAGCATGATGCCCTTGTCGCGGTTCTTGCCGAAGATCAGCGGCTTTCCGTGCTCGAGGTACAGCACGTGCTCTTCCTTCTGGTTGCGATCCGTGGCGTACTCGAAGGCGGCGTGGTTAAAGACGTTGCAGTCCTGGTAAATCTCGACGAAGGCCGACCCCTTGTGGGCCGCGGCCCGATCCAGCACCGCGCCGAGGTTGCGATCCACGTCGATGGCGCGGGCCACGAAACTCGCTTCACTGGCCAGGGCGATGGAAAGCGGAGTGACGGGCAGTTCGATGGCACCCATGGGGCTGGACTTTGTTTTTTTGCCCGCCTCGCTGGTGGGGGAGTATTGGCCCTTGGTCAGGCCGTAGATGCGGTTGTTGAAGAGGAGGATTTTGAGGTTGAAGTTGCGGCGCAGGACGTGGATGAGGTGGTTGCCGCCGATGGAGAGGGCATCGCCGTCGCCGGTGACCATCCAGACGTTCAAGTCGGGGTTGGCGATTTTGATGCCGCTGGCGATGGCTGGGGCGCGACCGTGGATGGAGTGGAAACCGTAGGTGTTCATGTAGTACGGAAACCGGCTGGAGCAGCCGATGCCCGAAACGAACACGGTGTTTTCGCGGCTGGCCTTAGTCGAGGCCATGATCTTGCGCACCTGGTTGAGGATGGCGTAATCGCCGCAACCGGGACACCAGCGCACATCCTGGTCGGAGGCAAAGTCCTTGGCGGTCAGTACGGGCAGGTTGGTGTCAGTGGGCATGGGATTCTTCTTCGAGGCTGAGGCTGTTGTTTTCTTGAATTAATGAACACGAAGACACGAAGGAAACCAAGACGTTTAAGTCAAAACTTTCTTGGCAGAAGTCATATCCCATGTCCGCACTTCAATGTTTATTCTTCGTCAGTTTTCTTTGCATCCTTCGTGTCTTCGTGTCTTCGTGTCTTCGTGTTTTACTATCAGGTCAGTTGATGGTTGCGGGGGGTGAGGGATTCGTTTTCGCCCCACTTGTCGGTGAGCATCAGGTCGATGGCTTGTTGCAGTTCCTCGACGAGGAAGGGCTTGCCTTGCACCTTGTTCAAGCCGCGGGCATCGACGAGGAATTTGCCCCGCACCACCAGCCGGAGTTGGCCGGTATTAAGCTCTGGCACCAGCACTTTCTTGAAGCGTTTGAGGACTTCGCCCAAGTTGCGGGGCATGGGGTTGAGATATTTGAGGTGGACGCAGGAGACGCTCTTGCCCTGTGCCCGGGCGCGGTTGACGGCCGTGAGGATCGTGCCGTAGGTTCCGCCCCAGCCCAGCACCAACAGGTCACCCGAAGGCGAGCCGTGCGGCTCGATGGCGGGGATGTCATCGGCGATCTTCTCGACCTTTTGCCGGCGAAGGTCGGTCATCACCTGGTGGTTCATGCTGTCGTGACTGACGTTGCCGGTGCCGTTGGCTTTTTCCAGACCGCCGATGCGATGCTCCAAGCCGGGCGTACCGGGGATGGCCCACGGGCGGGCGAGGTTGGCATCACGGTCATAGGCCTTGAACGTCGCCGGATCAGTCGGATGCTTCACAGTGATCTTGGCGAACTGATCAGCGCTGGGCACGCGCCACGGCTCGGCCCCGTTGCCCAAGTAACCGTCGCTCAAGAGAATCACCGGCGTCATGTGCGTGATGGCGATGCGACAGGCCTCGATGGCCATGTCAAAGCAGTCCGAGGGCGACTGGGCCGCGATGACCACCACCGGCGAATCTCCGTTGCGCCCAAACAGCGCCTGCAACAGATCGCTCTGCTCGGTCTTGGTCGGCAGACCCGTCGAAGGCCCGCCACGTTGCACGTTGATCACCACCAACGGCAGTTCCGCGATGATCGCCAGGTTTAACGCCTCGCTCTTCAAGCAAAGCCCGGGACCGCTGGTGCCCGTCACGCCCAACTGCCCGGCGAAGGAGGCACCGATGGCGGCGCAGATCGCGGCGATTTCGTCCTCGGCCTGGAAAGTCTTGACGCCGAAGTTGCGCATCGTCGCCAGCGAATGCAAAATCTCGCTGGCCGGGGTGATGGGATAGGTACAGTAAATAAGGTCTTTGCCGGCGAGTTTGGAAGCGGTGACCAAGCCCATCGCCGCAGCTTCGTTGCCGGTGACTTTGCGGTACTTGCCCGGCGCCACCCGCGCCTTGGCGATGTGGTAACGCACGGGGAACATCTCGGTCGTCTCGCCAAAGGCGTGGCCGGATTTGAGCGCGTTGACGTTGGCGGCGGCGACCTGCGGAAGCTTCTTCTTCTTGCCGAAGTAGTCCTCCAGATAGTTGGTCGTCACATCCATCGGCCTGTCATAAAGCCAGTAGATGATCCCCAAAGCGAACATGTTTTTACAGCGCCCAATGTCCTTGGCGGAGAGGCCCGAATCAGCCAAGGCCTCTTCATTTAGGCGGGTGATGGGCACGCGGATGATGCGGAAACGCTGGGAATATTTCTCGTCATCCAGCGGGTTGTAGCCTTCGGGATAACCGGCCTTGCGGAGGTTGACCTTGTCGAACTCGCTGTCGTTGACGATGACCAGCCCGCCGGTTTCGACGTCTTCGATATGCGCCTTGAAGGCGGCGGGATTCATGGCGATCAAGGCGTGAACGGCATCGCCCGGAGTGTGGATGTCGGTGGAGGCGAAGTTGATTTGGAAGCCCGAGACGCCAGCGACGGTACCGGCCGGGGCACGGATTTCGGCGGGGTAGTCGGGCAGGGTGGCGACATCGTTGCCGAACACGGCCGAGGTGTCGGTGAACTGGGTGCCGGCCAACTGCATGCCGTCACCGGAATCGCCGGCGAAGCGGACGACCGCCGACTCGACGTCTTTTTGTTGCCTACCCATAGAGGTGTGTGTTGCGCTTGCTCCAGAAACCATGCCGATGCCACTCCAAATATAAGTTTCAGTCAACCTTTTATTTTTGAGTCACTCTAGTGTTGGTGATTCTAGCGTCCCCCCCTCGCTTCACCAAACAGAACAAGACATCCGCGTCATGTCAAGGCAGGGGACCGTGTCAACGCTTGCGGTTTAGCGTTGCTTTGCGTGCTCTTCCACCGGGATGCCAAAGAACTCCGGGTTGGTTTTCTCATCCGGGTTATCAGGCTGTGCCGTGGTTCCCACTGCCGCCTCGCGCGCCGTCTTGTTTCGCTTGGGGATGGCCTCGGCCGGGAGGTTGGACTCGGCGGTGGGGACACCGACGCCTTGGTTGTAAACCATCGTCCCGCCGTAGTGGCCCACAATACCGACCCAGCCGGCGCAGGCCAAGGCCGCGGCCAGCGCCAGCGCCGTGGCCGTCCAGCGGAGCCAACGTTTGGAGACGGCGGTGAGCAACACCAGCGCCGCGGTCACCGCCATGAAAATCCAAAGTTTCTCGGCCGCCTCTTCATGTTCGTGCAACATGCGAATGGCCGCGGGCGAAAGCGCCACGCCCGAATCGCGCAGGAAGTGGTGCGCCTTTTCCCCCGTCTCCACGGTGACGAAGGCCGCGATGATCCCCACGATGTAAATCAGCAGCGCCGAGGCCCGCGCGCCCCAGGATTGCCCCCGTGTCGCGGCCAGCAGGATAACCACCAGCAATCCCATGATGGCCGCGGCGATGGGCAAATGCACCATCATCCCGTGCATCTGCGCCGGGTTGGCCAGACCATCGAGCATCGACTCGAACAACTCACGCCACTCGGTCAACATCGCGCCCATTAGAAAACTCCGTTCTTGTCACAAGACTCAGGACTCAAGACTTCTTCTCCCCTTCACCTACGATCTCATACCGCACGCCCATCGCCTTGAACTGATCCAGTGGCCGATGACCGATGCGAAGCGTCAGATGCACGCGGTCATCGAGATATTCGCGGTTGAGTATGGTAGCGCGGTTTTCCAGAAAGTTAATGGCCTTGCCCTGACTCATCGGCAGCGACAGCGTCATCTCCCGCATTCCGCCCCGTGACGCTTCGCGCACCATCTCCACCAGTTGATTCACACCTCTGCCGGTTTTGGCGCTGATGTTCACCGTCGCCATCCCCGTCTGCTCACGACTCAACACCAGCAAGTCGGCGTTGTTCTCCAACTTGTCGATCTTGTTCAACACCAGAATCCGTGGCTGCGTGTTGGCACCGATCTCATCGAGCACCTCCATCACCGTTTCCAACTGCTGGCGATGCCGGGCGTGCGACACGTCCAACACCACCAACAGCAAATCGCTGTGTACCGCTTCTTCCAACGTGGCGCGGAAGCTGGCGACCAAGTGGTGCGGCAAATCGCGGATGAAACCAACCGTGTCCGACAGCATCACCGTGTCGCCGCCTCCGAGGTCCCAGCGACGGGTGCGGGTCGAAAGCGTGGCGAACAATTTGTCATCGGCGTAAGCGTCGCCTTCGGCGGCGGTGTTGAAGAGCGTGCTCTTACCTGCGTTGGTGTAACCGACCAGGCCCACGGTGAAAAAGTCGATGTTGCGCGAGGCGACTTCACGCTCCTTGCGCTCTTGCAACGTGGTGATCTCGCGGCGAAGCTGCGCCACCTTGCGCTGCACGATGCGGCGATCGATTTCCAACTGCTGCTCGCCAGGCCCGCGGGTGCCGATGCCCATCGGCGAGCCGCCGGCGATGCGCTCCAAGTGCGACCACATGGCCCGCAAACGCGGATAGGTGTATTGCAACTGCGCCAGTTCCACCTGCAAACGTGCTTCATGCGTCTGGGCACGGCTGGCGAAAATATCCAGGATCAACTCGCTGCGATCCAGGATTTTCCGCTCGACCTTTTCTTCAATGTTGGCCAGTTGCGCCGGCGAAAGATCGTTGTCGAAAATCACCACGTCGGCCTTGGTGACCTTGACCCGCTCGGCGAGCTCCTCAACCTTGCCCTTGCCGATGAACGTGCCAGCGTTGGGCTTAGCGCGGTTCTGCATCATCTCATCGACGACCACCGCCCCGGCGGTGTCGGTGAGACTGCGAAGCTCGTTCAACGGGTCGTGCGGGTCCGCCTGACTGCCGGGCATCAGGCAGGTCACCAAGATGGCGCGTTCGCGGGCGACGGAAAGTTCACTGCGTTCGATCTGGATGGGCATAAGAAAAGGCTTGAGGCTTGGGGCTTGAGGCTTGAAAATACAGGAAGCGTAGAACTGACAAGTCTGTCATAGCCGCAGCGTCCTCGCTGCGCGTCTTTGGTTAACGTGACGTTTCCGACGCGCAACGAGGACGTTGCGGCTAATAGTCAGAATCGGTTCTCAGACCATGATCGCAACACTCCGCTTCGCGCAAGCCTCAACTTCCGGGGGCAAGCCCCAAGCCTTTTTTACAGCCGCAGGTCGCCCAGGCCCATGCCCAGCGCGCCGTGCTCCATGCCACCCTTGAGGTTGGAGGGCTTTTTCTTCTTGGCGGCGGGAGGCGCGGCGTAGGCGTGTGCCTGTGGTCTGCCGCCTTGCGAAGCCTGACGCTGTTCACCGGCGGGCGCTTCGGCCGGGGGATTGGCCACGGCCTTGAGCGATAGGCGAATCCGGCGATTCTCCTCGTCAACCTCCAGCACGCGGAACGATTCCTTCTGCCCCGGCTTGAGCACATCCGTCACCTGCGCCACCCTGCGATCCGACAGTTCGGAAATATGCACGAGGCCTTCGACGCCAGTGGTCAACTCGACAAACGCGCCAAAGTCGGTGGTCGTCAGCACGGTTCCCTCAAGCACGGTTCCCCGCGCGTAAGTGTGCTCGGCCCCGACCCACGGATCGCCGCCGGCCTGCTTGAGTGACAGCGACAGGCGATGCTTGGCCGGGTCCACCTGCAAAATCTGAACGCGGAGGACTTCGCCTTCCTTGAGGACATCGCCCGGCCTGTTAATGCGTTTCCAACTTATTTCGCTCACGGGCAGCAAGCCTTCAATGCCGGGCTTGATTTCCACAAACGCGCCGAAGTCCGCCAGTCGCATCACGCGGCCGCTGACGGTTTCACCCGCCTTGAGTTCCGCCCCGGCACTTTCCCACGGATCAGGCTCGACCTGCTTGAGGCCCAGGCTGATGCGCTTCTTGTCGGCATCGAGCTTGAGTACCTTGACCTTGACGGCTTGGCCCTTCTTGAGCACTTCATCAGGCCGATCGACACGGCTGTAGCTGATGTCCGAGACATGCAGCAGGCCGTCGGTGCCGCCGATGTCCACAAACGCGCCGTAATCCATGACGTTGGTGACCACGCCCTCGCGGATCTGCCCGACTTCGATTTCCTTCCAGAGCTTCTCTTCCTTGGACTTTTTCTCGCGCTCGAGGTAATGCCGCCGGGAGAGCAGCACCTTCTTGCCCTTGCGGTCGATCTCCTGCACGCTGGCCTGCACCTTCTGGCCCACGAAACTTTCGAGATCATCGACGTGGTAAAGATCGATTTGGCTGGCGGGCATGAAGGCGCGGATGTTGCCCACAAGCTCCAGTTCCAAGCCGCCCTTGTTGCTGCCGGTGACCCGCGCTTCAACGATCGAGCCGCGCTGGAGCATGTCCCACGTCGCCCGACTGACAGCCCCTTCGCGTGACAGGATCAGCAGGCCTTCCTTTTCATCCTCGCGTTGCACCACGAAGTCCATGATGCTGCCGATGCGCGGGGGACGTTCAAACTGCATCAAGGGCACGACACCTTGGCTCTTGCCCGATTGGCCGGGGATTTCGACGAACACATCCTGATCGCGCACGGAGTGGATTCTCCCGCGCACCATCTGGATGTGTATCTCGTGGGGGTCGCCGCCGCCTTGGCTTTGGGGCGGGGCGTTGGGGTCGTCGCCCAGCCCTTCAGGCGTGGCCGCCTCCTCCATGAGTTGCTCGACGGTCTTGTCACCAAGAGCCTCATCCAGCTCGCGCTGGACCTCGGCGTCGATGTGCGAAGTGGCCTCGGGGCCGCCAGTCTGTCCGGTCGTTGATTCGATCATGGAAACATTTCACGCGCGTTTCTGTCAATGGATGTCTCAGACACGAAGCCACAAGCTTACCTTGCGAAAGCCTCCCGGCCAAGTGAAAGAAAATAGATTTTTTCTTTCGCACTCAAGGCGTTGACCTTTCTTCACGGAAACGGTCTGTGCCGATTGGGCGATCAAAGCCAAAAAGAATTATCTGGCAAAACTGAAAAAAAGCATTGACTTTGCTCCGGCAGATAGTAGGCTGGAGTAGGGAAACGAAAAATCCAGTGGAACTTTTCTGGAATTGCTATAATCAGGGCCGTCTCAATGAAGTGCCCCGCATGGGATGAGGCCGATGAGCGTTCCGGGTCGGGGGGTAAGGGAAGCGGTGAGAAATCATGCCTGAACCGATAACAATGGTCATGGTGGGTGCCGGAGGCGGCGGTGTGCTAGTGGAACTGGCGCGGCGGCACTTCCGTCTCTTCAAGGAACTCCTCGACTTGGTGGGCGGAGGCTTTGCCCTGCTGGTCTTCGCGCCAGTCATGGCCCTTTGCGCCCTGCTGATCAAAATCTGGGACCCCGCCGGGCCGGCGCTCTACCGCCAAGTCCGCGTCGGGCTCAACGGCAAGCTGTTTACGATTTACAAGCTGCGAACCATGTACGTCGATGCCGAGGCGCACGGCAAGGCCGTCCGCGCCGGCGAGGATGATCCACGGGTGATCCCCGTTTGCCGCTGGATGCGTCAGAGCCACGTCGATGAATTGCCACAGTTGGTCAACATCCTGCGTGGCGAAATGAGTCTGGTCGGCCCCCGGCCGGAGCGGCCCGAACTCTTCGAGGAACTCTCCCGCGAGGTGCCGGACTTCGAGAAACGCCTGGCGGTCAAGCCGGGGTTGACGGGCTTGGCGCAGATTAAAAACGGCTACGACACCGACACCCAATCCGTTCGCCGCAAGCTGCAAATGGACTTGGAATACATCAACAACATGAGCCTCAAGATGGAGTTGCGGCTACTGGTGGCGACCTTCGCCAAGTTCCGCGACACCGGGGCGAGGTGAGGGGAAGGCTTGAGTCTTGAGGCTTGAGTCTTGAGTTTCTGACTTTTAGCCGCAGCGTCCCCGCTGCGCGTCTTGGAAATACAACAATCTCCCGGACGCGCAGCGGGGACGCTGCGGCTATGAGTCAGAATTCTCAATCGTCATCCAAATAACAGCGGCATCTTTTCCTCGCTTGCGCAAGCCTCAAATCTCAAGCCTCAAGCCTTTTTTGTCCGCCATGTGGGGAATTGCCTCCATTGGGCCGATAAGAGACAATCGGGGCGGGCTGGAGTCAGCCCACGGAATCGCCGACCTTTGTGGAAGGCGTCGCGTTTATATTGCCACGGCGGCCGGAAGTCGCCAAGGAGATTCACCATGCCACGGGGCGCTGCCTTAGCCAAAATCATCAGCCTGCTGGCCGTCGTGACCGTGGTTCTGTCGATCGTGGGTTGCCCCCCGCCGATCTACAAGGATTACGACGCCTTTATGAAGAAGCCCAAGCCCATCGTGGGTGGCAAGCCTTACGTCATTGAGCCGCCGGATTCCATTCGCATCATCGCGCCCAACGCCCCGGAAATCCACAACACCGATCTGCGCATTCGGCCCGACGGGTTCGTGACGATGTACCTCTTGGGTGACGTTTTTGTCGCCGGCAAGACGCCGACGCAGTTGGCCAGCGAAATCGAAGAGCGGGTGCTGCGTTATTACGAAGACGTGACGGTGCAGGTGGAAGTCACGGGCTTTAATTCCAAAGTTTATTACCTGGCGGGGGAAACCGCGGCGGGTCGGCAGCCGTATACAGGCAAGGACACCGTGCTTGACGCCATCATCGGCCGCATCCCGCGGACGGCTTGGCCCGAGTATTGCGTGGTGATCCGTCCCAACGAGGAGCCGCAACTCATTCGCCGCATGACCATCAACCTCCGCGACATGTACGAGCGTGGCGACCTGCGCTACAACGCCGTGCTCGAAGAAGGCGACATCGTTTACATCCCGATCAACCCGCTGGCGGCGGTGGGCGTCGTGGTGCAGAACCTGCTGCAACCGGTCAACCCGGTGTTGCAGGCGGTGGAAACACCTTCCAGCATCGCCACCCGCGCCAGCACCTTCGGCGTGGTCGGGACACAATAATCCAGAAGCATGCAATTCAATCGATGGCGTGTTGGAATACCGTTTGGCGAGGGATGACCCTAGGTAATACCAGGGGCCGGGGGTCAACGCCGGATTTGGGGATGTAATCAATGGCTTGGCAGAAACCGACGAGTCTTAACGATTGGCTGGGGATCATTCTCCGGCACAAGAAGAAGTTCTTCTTCCCCGCCGTGGCGGTCATGATCGGTGTGATCTGGGCCAGTCAGTGGATTCCCCGCGAGTGGTTCGCCGAGGGCAAGTTCACCCGTCAGAACGACCCGACGATGATCACCATGCAGGGCGACAACAGCGTCAACCTGCAACACCTCAACATCATTCGTCGGCAGTTGAACGAGGACATCAAGGGCCGCGCCGCCGTCGAACAACTGGCGCGGGACCTGCACATGGACGAGGGCATGGCCCGCGCGTCCGATGGCTCGTTGACCCGCGAAGGCCAGTTGGAGTTTTACGACCTAGTCAACAGTCTGCGTGGCCGCATCAACGTTTACTTCCAAGACTACTCCGAGAATTCGGATGTGGTGGTCGTCACCTTCACCGCCGACAACCCTGAAATCGCTTCCCAAGTGGTCAACAAGACCATCGACAACTACATCAACACGACACGCAGCCAACTCAACACCATGCTGCTCAACGCCAAGACGTTCTTTGAGCGTGAAGTGGCGCGTTATGCCGCCAAGGTGCGGGAGCTTGAAAGCAAGAAGCTGCGGTTCGAGTTGGACAACCCCGGTCTTGACCCCAACGACCCGGCCTCGTCTCGTGCCCGCTTGGTGGAGTTGCGAAGCAAGCTCGACGTGGTGACCCAGGAGCTTTCGGTCACCCAAGCCAAGCGGCAGAAGCTCGAAGAGCTAATCAAGGGCGAGCCGGACATGATCCAATCCACCAAGACGGGGCAGAACCCCGAACTGGCGGAATTGCTCACCAAGAAGTCGGCCTTGGATCAGGCCTACGAACAGCACCGCGCCATGGGCCGCAAGGACATCCACCCCGAAGTGCAGAAGGTGCTTCAGCGCCTCGCGGAGATCAACGCGCAGATCGACGGCGTCGCCAAGGAAGCGGTCATCGAGACCATCGAGACGCCCAATACCGCCAAGTTCCAAGCCAAGGCCGATCTCGAAAGCCTCAGCGGAACCATGCTGGCCTTGGAACGCCGACGCGATGAACTCGGCTCGCAGGTCGAACACTACGAAATCATGGAGCGGAACTTCTTCGTCATCCGCAACGAATACCTCCGCATCGAGCGCGAACTGGCCGAGGCCACCCAGCAGTTGACCTTCTGGGACAACAACCTTCGCCGCACCAGCACCGCGGTTTCGACGGAAGTGAGCAACCAAGGCATCCGCCTCTTTGTCACGCAACGCGCCCCGGACTTGGGCAAGCCCACCAAGCCGACGCTGTGGGGCATTTTGTCGATGGCGATTTTCGCCGGCGTGGCCACGGGCGTGGTGCTCGTGGCGCTGGCGGAGTTGCTCGACAGCTCGTTCCACAGCGTGGATCAGGCGGTGGACAATTTGAAGCTGCCGGTGCTGGGCGCGGTCAACGAAATCATCACCCCTGCCCAAGCGTTCCGTCAACGGATTCTCGCCTGGGGCCTCTACCCCACCGCCGGTGCCATCATGGTGGTGGTGCTGCTGGTGAGCTTCGCGCTGACCTACTACAGCCTGCAAAACCCGTTGAAATACAACCAGATCGTCCACCAGCCCACGGCCTTTATCCGCCAGACTTTGGGCATCTGAATCGATCACGGATTCATTGACGCGATAAACGCACACGATGTACGAAAGCTTTTACAACCTCGCCATGGCGCCGTTCGCCAACACGCCCAACTCGCGTTTCTTTTTTGAAACCGAGCAGCACAAGGAGGCGTTGGCGAAGCTGGAATACACGGTCAACAACCGTCGCGGCTTCGCGTTGATCACCGGCGAAATCGGCGCGGGCAAGACCACGCTGTCACGCACCCTGGTGCGGCGGCTGGGGCACAACGCGCGGGTGGCGATCATCAACAACACCCGCGTCACCGCCAGCCAGTTACTCAAACTCGTGGCCATCGAGCTGGGTGTGCCCATGCCCGGCATCACCGACAAGGCGACCCTGCTCACGGCCTTGAAACGCTTCGTCGAACAGCAGCAGTCCGTCGGCCGCAACGTGGTCATCATCATCGACGAGGGTCAGTGCCTGACCATCGACGAGTTCGAGGAACTGCGTCTGCTGACGAACCTGGAAACCGAGACCGACAAGCTCGTGCAGTTGTTGATTCTCGGCCAACCCGAACTGCGGGAGACGCTGCGGCATCCCCGCCTAGCGCCGTTGATTCAACGCATCGTCATGTACTGCCACCTCCAGCCCATGTCCTTTGACGACATGACGCGGTACATCGCTTTCCGCCTGGTGCGTGCCAGCAAGTCGGGCCGACCCAATGTGGACTTTTCCCGCGAGGCGCTGGAGCGGATTTTTGAGTATTCCAACGGCGTGCCCCGGCTGGTGAACCTGGCGTGCGACAACGCCATGCTGGTGGGCTATTCCAGCGACACGCGCTTGATCGACTCGGCGGTGGTGACGCGGGCCATCTCGCAGATGCTGCCGAACTTCACGACGAACTTCGCCTTGGGGGTGGACACTCCGCCCGGTGGCACGTCGTACACCCCGGACCGACCCGAGGCCGAGGATTCGCTTCAAGGCGACCCGGCCCTGCAGGAGACCGAAGATGGGCGATGTATTTGACGCCATGAACCGCGCCAAGCGCGAGCGGGAGCAGGCCGGCGCTTCGAGCGCCCCGGCTTCGCAATCGCCGCGCGGCGATGTCACCACCGGCCCGATCGCGCCGGATCGGCAAGGGCCGGAGCAGCCCGCGCTGCCGTTGGACCAAGTGCCGCCACCGCCCGTCGAAGAGCGGCAGACGGTGCATGTCACCGCACCTGCCATGCCCCGCGACACCGTCACCCGCGCCACGGAACGTTCACGCATCGAGCAAACACCGACGCCCGAAGCGGCCACCGATCTCCAAACCGATGACCGCGCAACCGGCGACCGCGCCGCCATCGGCATCCCGCCCAGCACTTCGCGTTCATTGACCGACAGCCGTGGCAACAAACTCAACGGTTATGCCGAGGACGTGGTGGTTCACCACGACCGGGGCAGTTTCATCACCGAGCAATACCGTGCCCTGCGTACGCAGATTCTGGCGCGGGCCCGCAATCGCCGACTGCAAACCCACGTGCTGACCAGTGCCGCGCCCGAAGAAGGCAAGACCGTCACCACCATTAACTTGGGTTTCGCTTTCGCCGAGTTGCGAAACCAGCGCACGCTCTTGGTTGAAGGCGATCTTCGTCGACCGAGCTTCCACACCTACTTCGACCGCGATTGCAAGCCCGGCATGTTGCAACTGCTCAACGGCGAGGAAACCGATCTGGATCGCTGCCTACATCAGACGGTGTACGACAACCTGCAATTCCTTCCCGCTGGCGGACGTGAAAGCACTCGCTCCACCGAACTGCTCACCAGCCCGCGGATGGCGCAGATTCTCGACCGTTTGAAGGATCGCTACGACCACATTTTCATCGACACCCCGCCGGTGGTGACGGTTACCGATGGCTGCATTCTCGGCGCACAGTGCGACCAGGCGATGCTGGTGGTGCGCTTAAACAAGACGCCCTCGGAAGTCGTCGAACGCGCCAAGCGGTTGCTTCGCGCCGCCAACGTGGAACTGGCGGGCATCATCCTGACGCATCTGCAAGCCGAGTTGGCGAAGTACCGCTATGCGTATCGGTACTCGTATGGCGGCGGAAGCGGGAAGTCTTGAGGAAGAAGGCTTGAGACTTGCACAAGCGAATAACAGGGAACTTTTCACTTTCCGAGCGTTTTCCCAACTTATAGCCGCAGCGTCCTCGCTGCGCGTCCGATGAAAGAACTTGCACTCCCCCACCCGACGCGCAGCGGGGACGCTGCGGCTAAAAAAGACTTAAGCGCGTTTGCGTCACGATCATTGAATGCTTGTTGAAGATGCACACCCCATGCCCGCCACGCTGACACCATCCAGTCAAACGCTCGCAACCGCTGACACCCCGGCGTCCGCGGAGCCGCGCAAGCCACGGGTACTGCTCTTGGCGCATCGCCTGCCCTATCCGCCGGATCGTGGCGACCGCATTCGCAGCTACCACCTCTTGAAGCACCTCTCGCGTGACTTCGATGTGGCAGTGGCCTGCGTCAGCGACGACCCGGTCTGGCTCCAGCATCACCAGCTTTTGCGCACCATGGCACAGCGAGTGACCATCCAACCCATTAGCCCCAACTGGAGCCGCGTGCGCGGCTTCTCGGCCCTGTTCAAAGGCCAGCCCGTCACGCCCGCATGGCATTACCGCGTCGGCTTGGCGCAGAGCATCCTGCAATGGCATGAACAAGACCCCTTCGATGTCGTGCTGACCTTCTGCACCGGCATGATCCAGTACGCCCGCCTGCTGACAAGCCACGGCCTGCGCAAAGCGGGCCTGCGGCACAGCCCCGTGCCCCGGCAGGTCATCGACCTGGTGGACGTGGACAGCATGAAGTGGGCCAGTTACGCCAAAAGCACTTGGCCCCCGGTGTCATGGGTGTACGGCGCTGAGGCCCGGCGACTGCGGCGTATCGAGTCCGGCGCGCTGGACCACTTCGACGCCATCACCGTCGTTAGCGACGCCGAGGCCGCGGCCTATCGCCAATCCGTCGGTGAGCATCCGGGCCTGACCGTCGTGCGCAACGGTGTCGATCTGGACTACTTCGCCCCCCTGCCCGACGCGGGCGCGAACAGCCATTCACTGGTCTTCGTCGGCGTACTCAACTACCGCCCCAACAGCGAGGGCATCACCTGGTTTGCCAAAAACGTCATGCCGCTGTTGCGACAGCGGGTGCCCGACGCCACGCTGAAAATCGTGGGCCGGCATCCCACGCCTCGGGTTGAACAACTGGGGATGATTCCCGGTGTGGAGGTCGTCGGCTCGGTGCCCGATGTACGTTCGTATTTGGCCGAGGCCGCGGTGGTCATCGCGCCCTTGCAAATCGCGCGAGGCTTGCAAAACAAGGTGCTCGAAGCAATGGCCTGCCAACGCGCGGTGGTCTGTTCACCCGGCGCGGCCAAGGGCATCGACGCCACGCCCGGCGAACACCTGCTGGTGGCGGACCAACCAGAGGAATGGGCTTCGCAGTTGCAAGGCGTGTTGGAAGACCCCACCCGTCGGCAAGTGCTCGCCCAAGCGGCGCGGCGACACGTCGAACAAACCTACGCCTGGGATCGCGCCTTGACACCGATGACCGCCCTGCTCAAAACCGCCGCAGGGCGGAACTGAGCGAACACCAAAACACATATCAAGCCCGCCGTTTGGTCACGCGGCAAAACGGAGTGGATTTTACGGTTTCAACTTGCCAAAGATGGGCGCGGTAAGATTGCTTAATTCAAGGCTGGGGGAAGGGTTTTTTACAAAGCATGGATGTCCCCTTTTTCAAATTTCCATCGTTTAATTCAACAGGATTTTCGCCATGACCAGTTCCACGCCCCAGCCACTTCGCTT